>JAUNCV010000015.1 GCA_030526445.1 Bacteroidales bacterium
ATGAAATAGGATCAACATCGACCCACACCGGAATAAGGCCAAGCAGTGCGATGACTTCGGCCGAAGCTGCATAGGTAAAGGCTGGAACCAGAATTTCGTCTCCAGGTCTGAGCATAAGCGCCATAAGGGCCAGCTGTAGAGCATCGGTTCCTGAAGCGCATGAAATGGTGAAAAGTGGGCGATGATCAGCTGACAAAAATCGACTGAGTTGCTGCTCGAAATTGCGAACAGACATTCCGCCAATAAAAGAGCCGTTTTCGAGCACTTGGAGAAGGCTGGTTTGAACTTCGCTTTCAATTTTTTTATATTGTCCTTTTAGGTCAACCATCAGTATTGGTTGTTGTTTTTTGGGGCGAATTTGCTCAACAATACGAATGCTATTGATGGTTTCGGCGATGCGAAAACCACGACCTGCGAGGATTTCTTGATAAGAAAGAGTGTGAAGTTCGGTAAAGCCTTGACTGAACTCAAACTCATTACCATCGATATTGAGTGTGCGATAGGTGCGCTTTTCTCCTTGCACCGCATTCGGTGGTAAATGTTCAGAATTAATGCTTAAAAAATAGTTGACAAGTGCATGATCGAGAAGAAAATGACCTCGAACATAGTCGTCGTTCAACTCTTCGACTACATTCTCAAGTACGTTGCCGAAGAGCCATTGAATCATATCAAAAAGATGCACACCAATATTGGTAGCAATGCCTCCCGACTTTTGGATATCACCTTTCCAAGAGGTTTTGTACCACTGTCCGCGTGAGGTGATATAAGTAAGGTCGATGTGATGGAATTTGCGAGTATTTCCTTCTTTATCAAGTTGCTGTTTGAGAGCAGCAATGCTTTGGTGAAGACGCAACTGCAAGATGGTATAAACTTGGTGACCGGTTTCTGCTTCAAGTTGCATTATTTCTGCAATCTCAGAAGAATGGAGCACAACGGGTTTTTCGCAAATTACGTTCATGCCATGAGTGAGACCGTAGCGTATGTAGCTGGCGTGTGTGTGATTGGGAGTGCAAATGGAGAGCCATTGTATTTCGTGATCTGTGCCTCGGACGCTCTCAATAAAGTTCTCAAAATTGTCTTTTCGACAGAAAAACTGACAATGAGGAAACGACGCATCGAGACGCCCCACGCTATCGAATGGGTCGTATGCGGCCACTAAATTATGGCCTGTAGCAGCAATGGCAGCAAGGTGACGTGGTGCGATGTAGCCAGCAACACCTACTAATGCAAAATTCATAAATATACAAGTAACAGATTATAGTCTTCCGTCAACAATGTTTCGAGGCAAAATGCCCTTGACATCATAGATAACGTGTTTAGGCTTAACAAAAGAGAGTACATCAGTGGTTCCTTCTCGGAATTCTCGGTGTGCTACCGCTACGATAGCCGCATCGAAATGCTCACCTTTGGGTGGTTCGGTTATAACCTTAATTCCATACTGCAGGAACACCTGCTGAGGATCGACCCAACGATCATAGACTACTATTTTTGCAACATTATATTCTTTAAGAGAATGATAGATATCAATGATGCGAGTGTTTCGGGTGTCAGGACAGTTCTCCTTGAATGTGAAGCCCATAAGAATTATTTCAGCTTTGGTAACGTCTATGCCTTTCTGTAGCATAAGTTTGATAGTCTCGTTAGCAACAAACGAAGCCATAGAGTTGTTTATGCGTCGGCCGGCAAGAATTACTTCTGGTGTATAACCTTTGTTTTCTGCACATTGTGCAAGATAATAGGGATCTACTGAAATGCAATGTCCACCCACGAGACCAGGATTCATTGGTATGAAGTTCCATTTTGTTGAAGCGGCTTCAAGCACATCGTGAGTGTCTATATCTAAGAGAGAGAAGATCTTGGCCAATTCGTTCATAAAGGCAATATTAAGATCTCGCTGACAATTCTCAATTACTTTGGCAGCTTCGGCCACCTTGATGGAAGGGGCACGGTAGGTTCCATTTTTAAGAACACTGTTGTAAACGGCATCAATATAATCGGAGGTTTCGGGTGTTGAGCCAGAGGTTATTTTGATAGTGTTCTCTATTGTATGTTTTTTGTCACCCGGATTGATTCTTTCGGGAGAATAACCTACAAAAAAGTCATGATTTAGTTTTAAGCCGCTCTCTTTTTCGATGATAGGAACGCAAATATCTTCGATTACACCAGGGTAGACTGTTGATTCGAATACTATTGTGCTTCCGGGAAACATCGTGTGAGCCACTGTTTTCGAGGCCTCTTGTAAATAATGTAGATTTGGTTTATGATTTTCATCGACTGGTGTAGGTACAGCAACAACATAAAAATTGCAATTTCTTAAATAGTTGCTTTGGTTGGTGATTTGTAAACGACCGCAACTGATAGCCTCTTGCAGTTGTTCATCAGTCACCTCGAGATTTCGATCATGACCAGTTGTTATTTCTTGACAACGTTCGGGGCTTTGGTCATAACCAATGGTAAGGAATCGGGTAGAGAAAAGGCGTGCCATTGGCAACCCGACATAGCCGAGGCCAATGACACCTATTTTTGTATTGAGTAAACAATCTGTAATATTCATCATTCCACGTCAAGGGAGTTGAGATATTCTTCTTGCGAGGCATATTTATCTGGTATGCCATCGCCATCTTTATCCTTAGCGGATTTTTCTCGTTTAATGTCAGAATTTCCTGCGTTTTTGCTCACATAAACCAACATTTGTAAAAGAGCCTGTGTGCGTTCAATCTCTTTAAAGTGGAATGAGGCAACTGTTAGGCATGTGTTAGAGAAACCGTATTGCTCAGAGTTCGGTCTTGCTACAGGAGGAATAGCATTCCACATGTTTTTTGTGAGTTTTGACGATCTTCTCCAAGGTACACCTGTTTGGTCGTGAACAAGATTCTTTTGGTTTTCGTTCTCGTAGCCACGCACACGGTTACCATATATATAGTAGCGAGAAGTGCCATCTTCGGCCACTTTGAGAAAATGCGGGTCTTGTGTAAATGCGTTGGGGACGAAAAAGTTATCAGTGATAGAAGTTTCACCTTGGTTTCCACCTCCATAGATGCAGCGTTCTTTCCAGCCAACTACTACATTGCGTACGATGTGATTCCAGCGGTTTGTTCCCACTTCGTTAGAAAGCAAGATAGTATTTATTCCACCCTCGATAAAGTTGTTATAATAAGTTACTTTAAATCCGCCTGCTCTAAGAGTAGGTTCGTCTTCATCGAGAGATGCTGACAAATAGCAGCGTTGGATTGTGGCATCTTCGGTATAGCGGAAATCTAAGCTACTTTTGAGAGAAGCGCCCAAAGTCAAATGATCGAGAATGATGTTTTTCTGTCCGAAATGATCATCTTCGACAGTGCTGCTGTGATATATGCCAGGTAAAATAGTAAGATAACGTACTATTACTTCAGAGGCTTTAATCTTTAGTGGAGCTCCTTTAAGCACAATAGGTTTCGGTGCAGACTGACCGAGGATGGTGATGCTGTCGTTTTCAATCACGAGTGGTTGTTTGAGCATAATGGTTCCACCTTGTTCGAAAACGATGCATCGAGCATTTGGCTGTGCGACAGCCCAACGTAGAGAGCCAGGGCCTTCGTCTTTAAGATTTGTGACTTTAATGATTCTGCCCGTGTTTCCTCCGCAGGTATAAATGCCGAGACCATCTGCGCTTTTGAATGGACGAACAGGCATAATTTGTTCATTTCGTTCACCATAACTATACATGCGCGAATGTCCCGAACCAATACGTTTTTCGGTGAGCGTATGATTCTTTGTATCTACTATGAAATGAGAGAAGAGCAGAGGTTCGTATTCAACTTCGTTGCCTGTGGCGAAACATCGAGTCACGAAGATATGATTATAGCCGTTGGCATTTCGATAGTTATCAATGTGATAGTGTCCATTGATGAGGGCTATCATTTGTGCTCGTTTCTGTTGTTTTGTATCCCAGCGAATTGGTAAACCAAGAGATACATCATTATAGGAATCCTTGCCTTTAGAATAGGCCTCGAGCAATCCGTTAATGGCACTCTTTGTCTCAATGCGCGAAGTATGTCCGAAGATGATAAAACCCCATTCCTCGGCATCTGGTTTAAGACTAAAATCGAGTGCTTCTTCAGCAAGCCAGCGCATTTGTTCTCCTCTATATCCAAAAAGTTCTAATGAATCGCGATGATAGGCGTTCAGGAAGATTAGACGGACGCGTTGCATCTCGAAATCACGATAATAGTAGTTTCGAGTTGGCTCTTTTGGGTTGTATTCTACATCAGCCGTTGCGAGAGGATTCGTGTGAGAGAATGGGCTGAATAGCTCGAAATATTCGCGGTCGGTAATAATCTGCGAATTATCTTTTTGATTACCTTTCCATTGTTTTCCGTTACAGTCGTGATTGCCTTTGACTGTATAGAATGGTATTTGTAAACCAGAGAATTGGAATCGGGCATGTTCCATGCTCCATAAAGCATTTTGGTGATCTGTGTCATATGCGTTAATAAAATCACCTCCATGTACTGCGCATTGAATGGCAGGATTCTGGTTGCAATATTCAACGAAATGTTCAATGTTTCTGTCTGATGAGCGAATATCTGCACTTCGGCCAAAATTATGTGTATCTGTGATAAAGCAGAATTCTAATTGGTCGGGATTATAGCGTGCACGAGCTACTTCTGCGGCTCCACGTCTAGACTGGATGGTGCCACGCAGGTGCTGAACATAGTTATAAATACTATCGAGCAGCAAAGGCTGACCGAAATAGAGGTCTTTAGCAAGGGTTTCAGCTCTATTCAGGTCACTTTTGGCCAAATGCTCTTGTCCTGCAGCAATACGCAGCGGAGCATGGAGCAAATGTATTTCTAACATCTCTTCCTTGTAGTTGCCAGGGTTCAGGCGATCAACCAGATTGATTGGCTGATGAGCTTCTAATAAGGCTGTATTTGCTTCGGATTCTTTTCCTAAAGCAATGCATATTTTTGCTTTAAGAATGAGCAGATGACAATAGTCTTCAGCACGAAGACGAGGTTTCCTGCTATAGAAATCTCGCTCAATATGTTCTATGCCATTGATGGCTTGATAAGCTTGCTCATATTCGTTGCGTAAATAGTGAATGTGGGCAAATCGCTGAAGAGTTGAAAGGTGCGCGCCAAGATGATCGTTGTCTTTTGACAATTTATCAACGAATGTAGAATATGCAGTTTTGAGCAATTCATGCACTAGTTCAGGCTTCATATCAGCCTTCAGATAGTTTTCGGCTTGTACTGCATAGAAGTGGTAAAGCGAGCTATTGTTGGTATTCTGCATGTCAAGTGTGACTTGCAGATAGTGTCGGGTTTTCTCATAACAGCTATCCATGCTCTCAAAATTGCCAAGAACTGCATTGTTGGTTCCTAACATATTATAGAGTAGGGCGCGGTTCATGGGAAAAACATCTTTTTCTCCGATAGCAAAGGCAATACTATCGTAGAGGGCAAGTGCTTTTTCCTGTAATTCAATGGTGCTGTTAACATCATCGATGAAACGAAGATTGTATGCTTGCCAGAATCGAAGCTGTGCTTTGTCTGCCGCTGCTGTGGTGGGTTGTGCTATAAGGGCATTGGCATATTGATCGAACTCCCAGTATTTGTGCAGTTCGCTGCAAAGCTTCGGATAAAATCTTAGTGCCCAGTTTAGATTTTTATTAAGTTTGAAAAGCGAATTGATAAGGCTGAAGCGTTCATCGTTTCGCGTACCACCATGAAGTGAAGCAATATTGAGAGCGAAGCAAATATCTTCTTCAATTTCGGGCAATAATTTTGTTTTTCTCTCTACGCAATAGTGATATTTTTCGAGGAAATTCTGACTGTCGAAAATCTTGATGACTTCTTCAAACTTGCCATTTATTAGCAAAGGTAGTGTTTGCTCCTGCAAAGGTGTGAGTGTTGACATATCGATACAAAGCAAGTGCTCATCGTTCGAGAAATAGCCATATTTGAGACCTGTAGGCTGAATCTCGAGATTTCTCCACTGTTGCTCAATCCATCTCATGTCGCTGTTGCTGATCATTAGGATTTCTTGTACCTCATCATTACTGCTTGGAACGTACCAAGATTCCTTGGTATCTAGACTAAAGAGTTGGAATCCTTCTTTGCTCAGTTCTTTTACAAAGACTCTGTCACCTTCGATAAGTTTTGAAAAATGCACAGTTGCACGACCTTGACTATCAAAAGTAATAGGTTCAGCACCTGCAATTTTAATTGACACTCCCGCCAATGGTCGTTTCGTGACGTTGGTTGAAAGAACACCATTTTCTTTGTCTGGTATGTACTGAAATACCTGAATACGCTGTGTACTCTCTGCCCAACATACAAGAGCAGAGAGGAATAACACAAGAATTGAAAACAGGCGTTTCATAGTTTATAGGAGTATAGAAGACTAGTACCTTTGTTGTTTTATTTACGAATAGAGGAAGCGTTTGATTGACTTTTTGGGTGTCTTTTCAAATTCGTTCTCAACCAATTCGAAGGCATTAACTTGCGAATAGACAGGAAACTTTTTGTTAACTATAGTGCGGTGTGATTCGAGATACTTGAGCACATCTGCATCTGAGGCATATCCTGCTTTTGCCGCAGCATCTCGGTCTGGATAAGTAAGTGCCACAAGTCGATGTTCGCGTTGCACTACTACGCACTCGTTTACGAATGGAATACCACAAATAGCAGCCTCAATTTCCTCAGGGTAGATGTTTTGTCCAGAACCTGAGAGAAGCATGGTTTTAATGCGGCCTTTGATAAAGATATTTCCGACAGAATCAATGATTCCCATATCTCCTGTGTGGAGCCAACCTTCAGAATCAATAGCCGCACGTGTTGCTTCTTCATTTTTGTAATAACCGAGCATTACGTTCATACCACGCGCCAAGATTTCGCCGGGAATTCGCTGAGGATCAACGCTATCTATTTTTACTTCCATACGTGGCGCTGCTTTTCCGCAAGAGTTGCGAACGAATTCTTTCCAGTCTGCATATCCAATGATGGGAGCGCATTCCGTCATGCCATAGCCGACCGTATAGTTGAAGCCAATTTCACGAAGTACATCTTCTACTTCATTATTAAGACCGGCACCTCCGATGATGACCTCATAGAAATTGCCTCCCAAAGCTTCTTGTAAACCTTCGCGGAAACGTTTGTTGACAATTTGGCGAAGGAATGGAATCTGTCTGGCAGCGCGTATCTTTGCACTATTAAACTGAGGAAGAATCCCTTTGCGAACTACCTTTTCTATAAGCATTGGTACTACGATGACAATAACAGGTTTAACTTCCTTGAGTGCTGTAAGAATGAGGTTGGGAGATAAAGGGCGGTTGAGAGATGTTATATGGATGCCTGCGCAGAATTCGTACATCAGTTCGAACGACATGCCGTAGAGATGTGCTGTTGGTAATAGAGAGAGAACACGATCTCCAGCATGTAGGTTTGGCAATACAGTGCGAGCAAAGTCCATGTTGCTCCACATAGCACGCTCTGGAATCATAACACCCTTTGGCGCACTTGTAGTACCTGATGTATAGTTGATCATGAGGAGTTCCTCAGGATTGTGATCTTCAAAATGAATATCGTCTTTGTCGATTTCTGGGCAATCTTCTAATTTGATAAAATCTTTTTGTGTGAGCAAAATCTGGGCTTCAGAGTGCTCAACAAGTTTTTTTACCATCTCAGATGTGAATTCGTTGAGCAAAGGTACAGCTACGGCACGATATGTAAATGCTGCAAGTAAGGCAACATTCCACTCTGCACAGTTACGGCTATAAAGAGCAACGCGAAATCCTGGTTTATATCCAGCTTCGCGCCAATCATGGTGATATTTTACAATCATACGTGCTACCTCTCCATAAGTGTAGCTTGCACCTTGATAATTGCTTAGTGCTGCGAGTTGCCAGTGTCGCTTGATGGAGGTTTCAAGCATGTTATTCAACGTATTTTTCATATAATTCAGTTTTCGTTGTGTTGGTTATTGTTTGGGGGTTAGTGTTATGATTGGAATCAACATTTCTTCCATTGAGATACCGCCGTGTTGAAATGTATTCTTGTAATACTGAACATAGTGGTTGTAGTTGTTAGGATAGACAAAGAAGTCTCGTCCCGAACAAAAAGCGTAACTAGAAGATAGATTTGTTGTTGGCAAACCTACATTCTTGGGATGGCTAATTTCGAAAACATTTTTCGATTGCCAGTTAAGATTTTTTCCCATTTTATAGCGTAGGTTGTTGTTTACTGTTTTGTCGCCGATAATCTTAATCGCATTATCAACGCGAGTAGTGCCATGATCTGTGGTCAGGATTACAGTACTATTGTTCTTCGCAATTTGGCAGAATAGTTTGTACACATTAGAATGTTCGAACCAAGTGCGTGTCAATGCACGAAATGCAGCCTCGTCGTGAGCTAATTCACTTACAACTTTGTTGTCGGTACCAGCATGGCTAAGCATATCAAGAAAGTTTATTACGATAACATTGAATTTTGTTCGACACATCGTGCCGAACTGAGCAAGCAAATGGTTGCAGTAGCTATCCTCATTGATTTTGTTATACGTAAAGGAGTAATTAATGCGATACCGATTTAACAGTGTTTGCAAAAGTTCAGCCTCATGTTGATTCTTACAGTTTTCCTCGTTCTCCTCAAGCCATAAATTTGGATATTGTTGTTCAATTTGAGCAGGCATAAGGGCACTGAATAGCGCGTTTCGTGCGTATTGCGTAGCTGTTGGTAAAATAGAACAATAAAGATCCTCGTGGCAATCGAACCATTGGGAAAAGAGTGTCTGAATGCTGCGCCATTGGTCAAGACGGAAATTGTCTATAACTACAAAGAAAACTTGTTTCTCTGTCTCAAGTTGAGGAATAATGTATTTGCCAAAAATGTCCGGTGAGAGAGTAGGACGGTTTTGTTTTTGCTGTTTGAGTAGCAGTGTTATCCAAGTTTCATAATTTCTTCGAACAAATTTGGAAAATGTAGCATTAGCTTCATATTTTTGAGTGAGCAATATCTGAAGCAAATCTCTATCTCTGCTTCCGGTAAATTCGAGTTCCCAGTGAACGATTTTTTTATAAATGTTACACCATGACTCAAAGCTGTTGGCTTCACTTATACTATCAGCTATTTTGCCAAATTCTTGCTGAAAGCCTGTTGTTTGTTGTTGATGAGTTATTTCGTTAGCGTGCAAACATTTTTTTATTGACATTAACATTTGCGAAGGGAGCATAGGTTTTATTAGATAATCGGCAATTTTACTGCCGATAGCTTGGTCCATAATGTTTTCCTCTTCGCTCTTAGTAACCATTACAACGGGTAGGGATGGATGTATTTCTTTGATAGCTTGTAGCGTTTCAAGTCCAGTAATTCCGGGCATATTTTCGTCAAGAAATACTAGGTCAAAACGTTGTTGTTGAACCAAAGTAATTGCATCGTGCCCGTTGGTAACGGTCACTATGTCATAACCTTTTTGCTGAAGAAACATGATATGTGGCTTCAGAAGGTCAACCTCATCATCTACCCAAAGTATATGGTTTTGCATGCCACAAAGATAAGGGATTTCCTTGATTACTCAAAGAAACCCCTATATTTTTTTACTTGAAACAAACTATTTCACCCCATTTTGATTTAAAATAGTCTGTTTTTGATGTAATTTTAGTTACTTCTGCAAGAATGCAATCAAGACACCTGCAGCTACAGCAGAACCAATAACACCAGAAATGTTGGCCGACATACAGTAGTTCAAGATGTTGTTCTTAGGATTGATCTTGGTTGCAATATCGTTGGCTACACGTGAAGCCATAGGCACAGCTGAGAGACCACAGGCACCAACGAGTGGATTAATCTTTTTCTTCGAGAAGATGTTGAAGAGCTTCACGAGGAAGATACCACCTGCAATTGATACGGCAAATGCAAGGAAGCCGCCTACTACGATACCGATAGTAGTCCAGTTAAGGAATGACTCCACAGTCATGGTTGCACCTACTGAGAGGCCTAAGAAAATGGTAGCGATGTTCATCAATGCGTTTGAAGCAGTCTCAGCAATACGACTGGTGTCAGCGCCAATCTCCTTGATAAGGTTACCGAACATGAGCATACCGATGAGCGATACGGCCGAAGGTACGATGATGGCTACGAGGATGGTTACGAAGATTGGGAAAACAATCTTTGCCACACGCATATTCTTGATCTGAAGAGTGTTAGGGTAGAGCTTATCCTGTTCCTTCATGTTGATCTCGCGCTCCTTCTGGGTTGTGCAAAGCTTTACTACAAAAGGAATGATTACAGGAACCAATGCCATGTACGAATAGGCGGCAATCGCGATTGGGCCGAGGAGGTGAGGAGCCAACTTGATGGTGGTATAGATTGCAGTTGGACCATCGGCACCACCGATGATACCAAGTGCGCCAGCCTCCTGTGGGGTGAAGCCAAAGAATGCAACTGCACAAAGAATCACACCAAAAATACCTACCTGAGCAGCAGCACCGAAAATGGCGAGCTTCAAATTGCGAAGCATTGGGCCGAAGTCTGTCATTGCGCCTACACCCATAAAGATTACAGGTGGGATGAAACCGGTCTTGATGAGCCAATAGTAAATCATGTTCATGAGGCCCATTTCGTGAGCAATCTCAGGAAGGCCCATCTTGTACACCTCGTATTCGTGACCATTATAGTGTACGATACCGTTGCCGTCTGCGCCAAGTACACCCATTTCACCACCAGGGAAGTTGGCAAGCAAGATACCCATGGCAATTGGGATGAGCAGCAATGGCTCGTAGTGCTTGGCGATGCCTAAGTAGAGGAAAAGCAAGCCAAGTGCATACATGATGAGGAATGATGGCTCTGCAGCAATACTGCTGATTGCCGTCATCTCATACAGTTTTTCAAATATTGTTGTGATATCCATTTCTGTTTTATTGTTTCTTTATTTATTGTTGTTTTGTTGTTTTGTTAATGGTCGCAAATATGCTATTAACAAAACAACAAAAACAACCACAGAAATTACTTAATCTTGAAGATAGGATCGTCCTCAAATACCTTGTCACCAGGGTTGGCAAGGATAGCGGTGATCTGACCATCGCAGTCGGCAGCAACGGCATTGTAGGTCTTCATAGCCTCGATGTAGCCGATGGTCTGACCCTTCTTAACCATGTCACCAACCTTAACAGGAGTCTCAGAAGCAGCCTTCACGAGGAAGAACTTACCCTCGAGTGGAGCGAGCACATCAGCACCCTCGCCAGCAGCAACAGGAGCAGCGCCGGCGGTAGGAGCGGCAGGAGCTGAACCATCGTTAGGAGCGATAGAAACGGTGTAAGTCTCGCCGTTTACAGTCACCTTGAGGTCCTGAGCCTTGATTTCGCCGCCCTTAGGAGCGTTCTTCTTAGCCTTGCGCTCAGCGAGGTCTGCCTCGAAGTCAGCCTTAGCCTTGCCGCTCTTGTAAGCCTCATACTGAGATGGGTGCATAGCATACTCGAAGAGCTCCTCATCGTCCTCACCGAGAGGCCAGCCATTGGCCTTCATCTTCTCGCGGAACTCATCGAGGTTGTCTGGGAAGTAACTCTGTGGATCCTCGGTCTCGAACTTGAGGCCCTTCTCCTCGGCCATCTTCACGAGCTCAGGAGCAACAGGACCAGGCAGTTGGCCTGACTTGCCGAGAAGCATATCCCAGTGGTTGTCAGCGATGATGCTCCAGCGCTGCTTGCCCTTCTCCATCTGCATAACGTTCATGAGAGCCTGGTTCTTCACATACTGTGAGAATGGAGTTACGAGACATGGGTAACCCATCTTTGGCCATACATAAGCAACCTCGTCGAAGAGCTTGATAAGGAGCTCGTCGGTGGTGAGCTTAGGCTGACCGTTCTTCTCCTTCCAGCGGTTGAGGCCTTCGAGGTTCTCCTCGAGGTCGGTCATGAGTGAACCCATCATACCGCCTGGCAGACCTGGCTTAACGAGAAGTGAGTTGTTCAAGTGGTTGAGTGCTGGGATGTAGTAACCGAGGAAGTCATCCATCATCTCCTGAATCATGGTGCGAACCTCCATGTAGGCAGCCATGTTCACATCCTTCACCTGGAAGCCAGCGTCCTTGAGGGTCTCGATAACGGTGATAACGTCGGCGTGGCCAGTACCCCATGAGAGTGGAGACATACCGCAGTCGATGTAGTCGCAACCGTTCTCAGCAACTTCGAGGATAGAGGCCATATTAAAGCCAGGGCCAGCGTGTGAGTGATACTGGATAACGATGTCCTTCTTATAAGCCTTGATACCGGCAACAATCTTGCCGAGGCTCTTTGGACGGCCGATACCAGCCATATCCTTCAAGCAGATTTCATCGGCACCAGCGTCGATGAACTTCTTGGCGAGGTCAACATAGTATTCAACAGTGTGGATAGGAGAGAAGGTGATGCAGAGCGAAGCCTGAGCAATCATGCCTGCCTCCTTGGCATACTGGATAGATGGAATTACGTTGCGTGGGTCGTTCAGACCGCAGAAGATACGGGTGATGTCGGTGCCCTGAGCCTTCTTAACCTTGTAGAAGAGCTTGCGGAGGTCTTTAGGACATGGGAACATGCGGAGGCCGTTGAGAGCACGGTCGAGCATGTGGGTCTGAATGCCAGCCTCATGGAAAGGCTTGGTCCACTGGCGAACCGATACATTAGGGTTCTCACCATAGAGCAAGTTTACCTGCTCGAAACCACCACCATTGGTTTCAACACGATCGAAACAGCCCATCTCGATAATCTTTGGGGCTACCTTAACAAGCTGGTCAACACGAGGCTGGTACTTGCCAGCGCTCTGCCACATATCGCGGAAAACCAGAGAGAGTTTTACTTCTTTTGCCATTTTATATTAAGAATGTTTAAATAAATCAATAAAAATTATTTGGTAATTTTTGTTACCATTGCACCTGGAGCAACTTGTGCGATTGCGGCCTTGATAGCCGCTTCCACATTTGCTGGAACAGCTGCCGGAGCAGTTGGAGCAGATTTCTTAACAACCTCCTCTTCGGGAGCCACCTTATTGATGGTCATGATCAGCAGTTTCGAGAGATTGATGATCAATACCAGAATAACGAACACCGTACCCATGCCGATAATCATCAGCATAAGCGCAATTTGCATATCAGTCATTGATTCCATGTCAGAATATTTTATGAGTTTTGTTACCTTAATCTAGCCATTTATCTTGGTCTACGCAAGAAATTTGGCTGCAAATATAGCAATATTCTGCAAATATTCCAAAAAAGTGTCAATTTTTTTTGAAAATCTGCATAAATTAAAACACTTTTTGCAGTTTATTCGAATTATTTTAAGTTGTCGTATATTGTTCCTTGCAATCTTGTTCTAATGTTTGCTTGAGTAAGTTTGGAATTCCATCTGTGTGGATTAACACGATTACATAGGAAGATAAAGACAATTTCTTTATCGGGATCAATCCAAAAACAAGATCCGGTGAAACCTGTGTGTCCAAAAACAGATGCTGGCGCATTGTCGCTGCAAGGGTTGCTTTTTTGAGGATTGGTTTCAGGTTTGTCAAAACCCAAACCTCGGCGTGATATCTTGCTTTTTTTTGTAGTGAATAATTCACAAGTTTCTTTCGATATTGCCTGCCTATTAGCTATGCGTCCTTTGTCTACGAACATTTGTAGTACGGGAAAGAGTCCTTGTGCACTGCCAAAAAGACCAGCATTTCCCTCAACGCCGCCACTCCATGCTGCTGTTTCGTCGTGAACAAAACCTCGGAGCTGTTGGTGTCGCAAAGCATTGTCTATTTCTGTCGGTGCAATATTTTGAACCTCTATACCTTTATTTAAAGGAAGATAGCAGAGTTGTTCCCCTCCGAAGAGCTCAGGAAGTTGCAGTGTTAGTAATTGGTCAATGCTCTGTTGACTGACACGTTCAACCATAATTCGAAGCAACACGAAATTTAGATCACTATATCTGTATTTGCCTATGTTGTGAAGAGGTAAACTGATAATCTTAGTGAGTATTGAATCACGTATCTCTTGTCTTACAAACATTTTATCTGCAACTTGCAGAGTGTGGGCGCTATCTTTTTCCTGTGTAATCCAGAAAGGCTTAAACTTCAGTCCCTCGTGAAACCAAGTACTTTTATCCTGCTGTATTGTATACTTGCCTTGACGTTTTCCTGAATAAAGTCGGTTGTCAATTGATGCAGAATCTATTGTTAAAGCATAGAAATTGTAGGCTGAACGAAGTCCTGTTTCATGCATTAATGCTTGTTCAACTGTAAGATTCTGTTTGTCGGTATTTTGCAGTTCTTTGATATACTTACTTAATTTGTCTGTAAGTTTAACACCATATTTATCTATAGTCAACATGACTGCTGGTACTGTTGCAGCAGCTTTTGTAACCGAAGCTAAATCATAAAGGGTTCTGTTTTTTACTGGCTCCAAGGTTTGTGGGTCAAGATAGCCAAAATTGCTTTGATATAAAATTTCCCCATGTTGAGCAACTAGAATTTGACATCCAGGATAGGCACCACTTGAAAAACCTTCGCGAGCAATAGCTGCCAAGGCTGATATTAGTTCGCTATGTTTGTTTTTGTGTCCAACTTTTGGATGGTGCCTGTTTTGTATTTGGGCACTGTCTGCTTGTAGTGTGGGGTCAGTTTCTGTTTTTTTTGTTGAGTTAGAATTGTTGGACTCTGGTAGCTGTTTTTTATCTTGACTTAGTTTTGTCAAAAGATTAACCAATTGACGAGCCTCTGTCGAATTTACTTTTCCTTGTGTTGTTTTCACTGGGTTCGCAATAATCAGCGCGTATTTCCACATGAGCACGCGTCTGCATTTTTCGTCAATAAGCTCCTGTGGAAGTTGTCCATTTTTTCTTGCAGAAAGCAAAGAACGCCATTGCTGTGCTATTGGGTGCGGTTGCAATAGAATATCGTTGCCGGCTAGGAGCGCTTTTGTGCAGATGTCTGGGTAATTCGAGGCTCCTTTCATAGCAAGTCCATCAGTGAAAATTAGTCCGTTAAATCTTATTTCTTCTCTTAGGATATTATTCACAATTTCTTTGCTAGCAGTGCTTGGTATGCCTTCTTTCCCAGAAAGGGATGGAACGTCTAAATGGGCTACCATTAATGCCCCCAGACCAGCATTGGCATAAGCAAAAAAGGGTTTCAGTTCTCTTTCGTACATAAGGTCTTTGCTATGAGCAAGTCGGGGGAGGGCTTTGTGAGAATCGGTGTCAGTATCGCCATGACCAGGAAAGTGTTTACCGCAACTTAGGACACCTCCACTTTCTAATCCTTTGGCATATGCCAAAGCTGGGTCGATTACCTGCTCTGTGGTTTCTCCAAATGAGCGCGTTCCAATAACAGGATTATTAGGGTTGCTGTTGATATCCAGTACGGGTGCAAAGTTTACGTGAATGCCCAAAAGTTTGCATTCGCGTGCCACTTCCTGTCCGTAAAGATACATCATTGAGTCTCTAACAGTTGCGTTAATTTGACCCAATGACTTGTTACGAGGAAATTTTGGAGCATCACTCAAACGCATGGCAAGTCCCCATTCTCCGTCAATACCTATAAGTAGTGGAAGTCCTGCGCAGAATCGACTCGAATCCTCTGCTAAGTGTTGTGCATATTGGGTTAGAGACTTTTGACTTTCTATGGTGCCTTTTGAAAAGAAAATGCCACCTATATGAAACCTTCTTTCTAGTTCTAAAATCTGAGCTCTAACTTGAGGCGTATTACCGCCAACTACCTGCGGCATAATAAGCTGTCCAAGTCGCTGGTCGGGAGATAATGTCTGCATAACACTATCTACCCAGTGGTACATAGCTACAGAATCTACTTTGTTGAGTAGATTCTGTGCCTGTGCTGTAAATATTAAGAATAATGTAAAAAGGAATGCGAATGTTTTGCGCATAGCTTTTTCGTTTTTTTGTTTGAAACTAATGTTGTTCTGTTGCAAGTCTCAATCGTCCATCAATTTGTGTGTTGATGTGCTGTCCAGAAGCAGTCAATGACTGAATGTATGCAATGATGGCTTCGCGTATTGTAACACCTGGTGTAATACGACGATCCGCCTGTCCTAGAGTTTTCATACCATCGCCACCATCCGCAAGATAATCGATGGTTGCTACAATATATGTTTTCTCTTTTTCTATAGGCTTACCATCAATATGAATATTTGTCATTGAAAATTTGCTTCCATCTTTGCTAGAATGTACTTCTGCGGTTGCGCCACTGAAGTTAAGGAAACGGTTTGCTAGCAGCTGCTCAATATATTTCCCTTTGATTTCGAGGAAGCATATTTCGTTTTCAAAAGGATATACTTTATATATATCTCCTAAAGTTATAGCACCTTTTGCAATATCATTTCTCATGCCGCCAACATTCATAAGAGCCATGTCTGCTTTTCGACCATAATATATTTCATACATGTCGCGAAGTGCATCTGTGGTGAAATTACCGAGTGTGGTTTCTGCATAGTTTCTAGTCAGTTCAACGTCTGTATATCCTAGAATTTTTTGCATTTTTTCGGAAATCTGTTCTGCATAAGGTTTAATGATTGCTTCTGCCTTTTTACCTCGTCCTTCAAGATTTAATCTGTCTGCATAAATCTTTGAAATTTTGATGCTATTGAGAACATACTTGTCCGAACCATCAGAACGTTTTCCTTCGCGTTTCATTTGCAAGTCTATTCGACCCATGTTGTTGGCTTTTCCTCCTGTTTGGGTGATATATACGGGTCTTCCTTCACGGTTTTTGATCTCAACACCATTTTCTATATTGGTATGAGTATGTCCGCCAATAATGATATCGATATCTGATGATTGTGCCGCAATAAGCTTGTCACCCTCTTCTTCACTTCGACGCATACCTTCATGTGAGAGTAGAATCACAATGTCGCATCCTTGAGCTTTGAGTTCTGCTGCTGCACGGTTAGCACTTTCAAGAGGGTCATGATATACAATGCCATTCCAATTTCGGTCAGCTATGAGGCCGTAAGGATTGCAAGTTATTCCGGTTAAACCGATGCGTACGCCTTGGTTTTCTATGATCATAGTTCGCTTTACATGTTTTTCAACAGGAGTTCCTGTACAATCATAATTGCATGATAAGATTGGGAACTCGGCTACTGTGAGCATAGTGTCAAGATAATTGAGACCATTGTCAAACTCATGATTGCCGAATGTGGCTGCCGTAAGTTTCATCAGATTCATTCCTTCCATCTCAACCTTACCTTTCCATAGATTAAAGTATGGCGAGCCTTGGACCATATCTCCTCCGTCAAGGTATATAAGATTGGGAAAACTATCTCGCATTGCCTCAAGTATAGCAACACGTTCCACCAAGCCACCTTTGGCAACACCGTCCTGTATCAGAGGATCAATTTGGCTGTGGGTGTCATTTGTATGCACAAGAGTTATGACTGGTGTCTCTAGGGTACGTTTGCAACTCGTTATGCATAGTAAAAGCAAAACAGAGTAGATAAGATTCGATATTTTATTCATTTATAAAGGATTTTTTATTGTTATAATTCCCCCATAAGCCATAATGCAAACCATCCTATAGCGCCTAATATAGCACCTATGATAGCTATTAGTATAAGCATTTGGATTACGAAGAGTATTGAAGCAAAGAAAAGTTTGATCTGTTTGACAAAACTCTCTTTCCAGGATAGGCAGAAGAACTGTCTTGTTACCCATACGTCAACAAGAAAATTGCTGTCGTAAAGGTTGCTGGATTCTGTGAACCCTTGGTTTGTTAGCCACATATAGGGCATGAGCATGATACTTATCAATAGCCCTAAACATCCCATAAAGCAGATGAGATAGAAATATTCCATCAAGTTCATTTTTTCCCCAATTTCTGTTTTTTTGTAAATGAATTTATAGGGTATCAGCATTAGCAGGAGTCCTGCTAAAGTTCGGGCACCTTTGTTTTCATATAGAAAAATAGTAACTTTTTTCAGTGCAAAATATGCGGAATTTCCTGTTTCTTGTATCCATTGTGGCAATGGAACATCTTCATTATTGAGTCCATCGTTCAATCCTGATGCCAAATCAAGCACTACGCCATTTGCCACTTCGTCTCCGTTCAACGGAAATTTCGGGAATAGCAAGAATCGCATTACGATATAAATGGTTGAAAGAAAGAATAGCATCGAGATGGGTTTTAAATAGGGAGCTCTTTTCCCATCAAGTACGTATTCTCTAATCATGTGACCAGGTCTGTAGAAAAGTTCCAGACATGTGCGAATGCTTCTGCTATCTAAATCACCGATGAGTTGCAGTACATCGCGTATTACACCCATGAATGATAAACGATGAGTCTTGGCTGCTTGTCCGCAGTTGGGACAATAGTTGCCATGAAAATGGGTATCACAGTTCATACACACCGTCTCTTCCATTTCTTCTGGCAGAAATGGTTTGAGTTCTCGTCCTGCTTTCTGCCATTTTTGCAGCGCTTTGTATTTTTCTGTGAATTTTCCCATTTTTTCGATGTTGCTTTGGGCTTATATCTTAGTCGCTTTGTAGTTTTGTTCTGCGGCTCTTCGTACAATTGGAGAAGAGAAGAGGAAATGCTGTAAAGCCTCGCTTTCAGTTTGAAGGATGTTATCTTTATTTCCCCGCCATTCCACATGACCTTGATGAAGGAATGTGATATGGTCTCCTATGCCGATAACTGAATTCATATCATGAGTATTGACTACTGTTGTGATGCCATACTCTTTGGTGATGTCATCTATGAGTTGGTCAATCTTTATGCTTGTTTGTGGATCAAGACCTGAGTTAGGCTCGTCACAAAAAAGATATTTGGGGTTGAGGGCAATGGCGCGTGCAATGGCTACTCGCTTCTGCATGCCTCCCGAGAGCTGGCTAGGAAATTTGTTTAAGGCTTGTTGTAGGCCTACTCTGTCAAGGCAGAAGTTTACTCTTTCCAAAATTTCGCGGTATGTTTTGTTCGAAAACATTCGTAGAGGAAAAGCAACATTATCCGCTACTGAGAGTGAGTCGAATAAGGCTGAACCTTGAAAGAGAACGCCAATTTCTTGTCGAACACTCTTGAGTTTGCCTAATGTTAGGCGGGTGATATTGCGATTATCAAAGAAAATCTCTCCGCTGTCTGGACTATGTAGTCCAATCATACATTTCAACAACACGGTCTTTCCTGAGCCCGAAAGACCGATGATAAGATTGTTCTGTCCGGGCAAAAACTCGCAACTGATGTTGTGCAGCACCTGCTGTTCGCCAAACGATTTATTAAGGTTCTTTATTGTGATCATAACAACAGGTTGGTTAATATGACGTCAAACAAAAGAATCAAAACTGAGGTTACTACCACAGCTCGTGTGGCGGCTTGTCCTACTTGAAGTGCGCCACCTTTTACATAATAGCCATTAAAAGCAGAAATGGTGGCAATGAGAAAGGCAAATGCCATCGACTTAAGTATGCTATATGTGATGTGATATGCATCAAAGTTATATTGCAAACCGTCGAAAAAAGCATCAGGAGTTGGATTTTGTACAAAGAGGGTCACTATGCTGGCGCCAACCAATCCCGTAGCTATAGAGAGAACTACCAATATAGGGGTAAAGCATACCATGGCAACAATCTTTGGCAAAATAATGTAATTGGCCGAATTTACACCCATGATTTCAAGTGCATCTATCTGTTCCGTGATGCGCATAGTGCCAATTTCTGATGAAATATTTGAGCCAATTTTGCCCGCTAGTATCAAGCACATCACAGCTGAAGAAAATTCAAGCATTAGGATTTCTCGAGCGGTGAAGCCAATAATCGTGCGTGGCAGAATGGCATCGCCCATATTAATCGATATCTGTAGCACAATTACAGCGCCAATAAATACAGATATAAGACAAACGATGCCGATAGAATCAACAATCAGAGCTCTTGATTCGTGCATGAACTGTCTCCAGAACATCGACCATTTGTCGGGTTTTCTGATGACACGTGTCATGAGTTGAATGTAGCGGCCCAAGGCTTCAATAGAGGAAACTATCATTGCAAAAACAGAATAATTCTATGTTTATATTTGTAAGATTACGCGCAAATATACTAAATTTGCAGATTCGTTGTTGAAAAAAAGATAAGATTTCTTCTTTTTTTTGTCAAAATAGAGTTTTTTTGTTTATCTTTGCCCCGAAAATATCAAAAAATCTTTTAATTTTTTCATAAAGATCATTCTTTTTTAAGATATATGTCAGTTAGTGTATTGCGAACCGAAGATTTAGTGAAACGTTACGGCAACCGAACTGTGGCCAATCATGTTTCAATCAATGTGAAGCAGGGCGAGATTGTGGGATTGTTGGGTCCAAATGGAGCAGGAAAAACTACAACCTTTTATATGACAACCGGCTTGGTTGTGCCTAATGAGGGGCGCATTTTTCTTGATGATAAAGAAATTACTAAGTATCCTGTGTATAAACGTGCGCAGGCTGGTATTGGATATCTGGCGCAGGAAGCTTCGGTCTATCGTAAGATGACTGTAGAAGATAATCTTCTCTCTACTCTTCAGATGACCAAACTTAACAAAGAGGAGCAGCGTGACAAGCTGGAGAGTCTCATTGCAGAATTCCGTCTGCAGAAAGTTCGCAAAAATCTGGGTGATCGTCTCTCTGGTGGTGAACGTCGTCGTGTTGAAATTGCCCGCTGTTTGGCCATTAGCCCAAAATTCATTATGCTTGATGAGCCGTTTGCTGGTGTAGATCCTATTGCTGTAGAAGATATTCAGTATATAGTATATAAACTAAAGGAGAAGAATATTGGCATCCTAATTACAGATCACAATGCTAATGAAACTTTGACCATTGTTGATCGTGCTTATTTGCTATTTGAGGGCAAAATTCTTTTTCAGGGTACTAGTGAAGAACTGGCAACAAATCCACTTGTAAAAGAGAAATATCTTGGTCAGAGCTTTATTTTCCACCGTAAAGATTTTGATAAACCATCGACAACAGAAGCCGCAGCTATCAATGCTTTTGCGCAATAATAGCTTTTGTCTATACAAATAACAAAAAGAGTGTCACATATGTGACACTCTTTTTGTTTTAATTCGCCTTGTAGTTGAATTACTTCTTCTTGCCGTAGCGAGAAAGGAACTTATCAACACGACCTGCGGTATCGACGAGCTTGTGCTTGCCAGTATAGAATGGGTGGCTGGCAGAGGTGATTTCAAGCTTTACGAGTGGATACTCAACACCGTCAAGTACGATAGTCTCCTTGGTGTTGATGGTTGAACGAGAAATGAAGGTTACTTCATTTGACATGTCCTTAAATACTACAGGACGATAGTTCTCTGGGTGAATACCTTTTTTCATTGTTTTATTTTGTTTAATGCTGGTTCTTACATCCAGCGGCTTCAGAGAGCAAAGGTAAAACCCTCGTCGTACGCTTTCAATAGAACCAAGCGGTTTGTTTTTTTGCTTTTTAGCGCGGCAAAGATAATCTTTTTTCGGCTACTTTGAAAATCTTATATTTAAAAGAAAGATTTTTAGCTTATTTATAAAACTAAATTTATTCTTTTGGCATTTCTGTATAGCACATGGTAGCAGAAAAATGCTGCTAATGTGCCGACAAGGAGTCCTCCGA
>JAUNCV010000016.1 GCA_030526445.1 Bacteroidales bacterium
CTATTATGTAACTCAGTGTAGCAATGGTCGTGAGGCAATGGAACAAATACTTCGTCAGGCTCCAGATCTGGTAATTAGCGATGTTATGATGCCAGAAATGGATGGCAATGAACTTTGCAAAAATATCAGAAGCAATGTACTCATTAGCCATGTGCCTGTCATTTTGCTCACAGCTCGTTCTACTGATGTCGACCAGATTCAGGGACTCGAGGTAGGCGCCGATGCATTCTTGGCGAAGCCTTTTAATGTGGATGTCCTCATGAAGATGACGCAGAATGTGATTCGAAATCACGAGCGTCTTAAAAATACATTCTCAGGACAGCAAGATCAGACTGGTAAGATTGAAGTGCCCAAAGAAAAGACACCAGATGAGAGACTTATGGATCGCATCAACCGTGTACTTAACGAGCGTATTTCTGACCCAACTCTTTCGGCCGAAATAGTAGCACGTGAGGTGGGTTTAAGCCGAGTGCATCTTTATAGAAAACTTAAGGAATTGACCAATCAGTCTGCTCGAGACTATATTCGCAATATGCGTATCATTAAGGCTGCAGATTTGCTTACAGCTCGAAAGGTGTCGATTGGAGAGGTTGCCAATAGTGTGGGATATACAGATCAGCGTAACTTCTCAACCGCTTTTAAGTCCATCTATGGCATGACGCCAAGCGAATATATGGAGAAGCATTTGGATTCAAATGCGCCCCAAGAGCACAAAGAAACGCCTGTCCCTAAAAAGGTAACAGGCGAAGAAGAGTGGTATTGATATTTATTGTGCTTGCTGAGCTTCGCGCTCAATGACATCTTCAAACTGTTTGGCAGAAATCTTGACAGGTTCTTTCATGAATTCTGGACGATTGAATGAATTGAAGCTCAACGTATAGTACAAGGGTGACTGCTGAGGCACCTCAAATGGCTTGTGACAATGCCCGTTCTTATCAAAATAGGCTATGTATGGACGTGTATAGTTGCCATCATCGCGACGAGAGGCGGTCATAAGCCAGCGACCATTGCTTGAGAACGAAGGATAAGATTCCGAATACTGAGAGTTGATGCCCATGGCGGGTGTCAACTTTTTTTTGTCGAGGTCGTAGAGCATGATGTCTGCCGAAGGATGCCATACGTGGAAACATCCATAGGGAGCCAAGGAGAAAGCAACGTAACGTCCATCGGGAGAAATGCGAGGCAAGGTGACGCTCATAGAGTCTGCGCTGGCTTCATACACGATTTCTGTGGGTCCAAATGTGCCTGATTGACGGTCAAAGTGCTTGCGGCAAAGATCATATCTTATGTCGCTAAGATGCTGTTGTGCCTCGGCAAAAAGATCTTTTGCATTGGAGTCGAAAGGTGTTCTTGCAGAGGTGAAGTACAACCATTCGCCATCGGGGCTCCAGGTTGGAAAACACTCCAACTGATCTGTTTCGTCCGAGATAGTAGTTACTTTGTTTGCCTTGACGTCATAGAGAATTAAGTCACTGGCAGCATCGAATACTTCAACCTTTGAGGCATGTGTAGGATGGAAAACTTGCGCAGTTTTGTTGGTCGAAAAAGCGATGAGTTGCTCAGTGGGGTGCCAAGCCGGATAGACGCCAGCAGAAAGTGTCTGTGGAGTTTTTAGATTTACCTTGGATGCTTTACCCTCGCTTACTATCACAGTGCCACTCCAGTCGTTACGCACATGAAAGAGCATATTTTCAGTGCCATAGTTCTGGTATGAATGGCAGTTGATACAGTGTCCTTTCTTCTGTGTAATCATCTGGCGTGTGTTAAAGATCTCTTTCGTTTCGAACGAGCGCAGGTCGCGCTGTTCAATGATGAGTTCTTCGTAACTTACATACGAGGGTGGTATGAGACGATAGGAGATGTATGGGTCAATCTCTTCTTCGGCAACATGGATTTCAAAGGGATTGAATGCGTACCATTCGCCTTGTTGCTCAACAAATATTTCAACCTCAATGCTGCCGCCTCGTGCCACTTGCTTCAGTTCTTCCCACTCGTTGGGGTCAATGATGACCTGCATGCTTTTGCCGTATGTGAAACTCAGTTCTTTGTCGGTTTGATTGCTTCGGGTCGAGAAACGAGCTACCATGCGGTCACCATTTTCGCGAACCAAAAAGTTTGTTGGGCAGAGGTTTGCTGGGATGGTGACACCTTGGTAATCGGGTTGTATAGAGAGCGGTTTGCTTACCAAAAGAGCCTGTTCTGGCACTTTGGGTCGGTCTTTGCATCCTACTAGTAAAAGCGAAGCGCAGAGGATGAAGATATTAATATGTTTTTGCATCATTGCAGAAATAATAAAAATACCAATAGGAATGATCATTGATTGGTTTGGCTACACTATGAAAAACTTCGTAGCGTGCAGGTATGTTTGCATCGAAACGGAAGTTTGAGGCCGGATAGTGCTCAGCATCATGCTGGCAGCCAAGATAGGCAGCCTCTTGTACGGCAACTGGCATCTTCCCGCTTCTTGTAAGGCGAGAAAAGGCATAGAGATGTGGCCAAAAACATTCGTAACTTTTTAGCATCATAGAGTAGATTAGAGCCAGTTCTTCTGTTCGGACACTTTGGTAGCCTGTTACTTCGGCAAAAGTCCTGTAGATACGAAATTCAGGGCTGCCATCGTCTTTTCGCACTCGGGTGTCAAGGTCTCGGTTGAGTTCGCACATGAGTAGCATTTCAGGCTGTTGGCTCATCAGCTCTCGTTTGAAAAGCAATGGATAGTAACGATGAACAAATGCCTCGTTGAAGGGAGCAATGCGCAAAAGATCGAAATATTTGCGTGCTAAATCGGTTTCATTGCTTACCAAAGCAGCGAGAGCTAGGATTTTCAGATTATCATTGGTAAAACCAAACTCTACACTATTTTCAATGGCCCAGTGCGTGGCATCATTTGCCATGCCATGATAGAGGTAGAGTAGTGGGGCGCAGGTGTGAGCCATGTGCAAGGGCAGTGAGTCTGGCACGATTGGCTCTGGGCCGATGTTATCATAACGAAACATATCTTGTGCCAAAGACCCTTTGTGAAGCAGTGCTACATTCTTGCAACTTACCATCTGTCGCGTCGGTCCAGATGGAGCCTCTTTCATGTCTTGTAATACATCATCCCAGCGACATTCTTCAAGGGCACGATACATGCGTAACTCTGCGTGGAAGTTGTAGTCAGTGATGTGTGTGCAAAGCATGCCACAAACAGCCGCTAATGCGCCTGTAGTGGCTACTTTCCAGCCTCCGCGTTTTGGTTGTAGGTGCGAAACAACAACAATGACAATCAAAATGAGTGTCAAAGCAACGAATGCACCTGTAATGAGGCTGGATTCAGCTCCTGTGAATTCAGCATGAGGGAAATGTGCTGTCCAAGCCTCTTGCCAACGGAGTGTTGTGTATTGTCGCGCTATCACAGGAGGCAACATGGTAGCGGCTATCAAGGCAAGACAAAGACTCTGCCAGCAGTGTTGTAAAGCACTTCGAACAGCCATAAGCAAAAGAGCCAGAGTTGAGTACCAACCCAATAGCGGATAGCTTGCTGCAGCTAGTAGAATGCCTGCAATCTGCCATCCTTTCCGTGGTTTAACCGAATCGCCTTTCCCAAATCCAATGAATACCTGTTGCAAAAATAGGGCGAGAAGTAAACCGATACTTTCACGCACCCAGTAGCCTGGCATTTTGAGATAATAGAGCCAGTATCCAACACCGATAATTGAGGCTACCAAGGCACTGAGAGGAAGCAGGTGTAACCAACGCCAAGAGTGGGGCAACGGAAAGGTGCGATGCAGCAATTGGTAGATGAGAGCCCAGAGTGTGAGTAGCAATGCTATTCCCAATGCTGGGTAATGAAAACACTGAGTACCTGTAAGGCCAAGCCATATGAGTAAGCCTCCCACTTCACGCATTTTGTCAGCAAAGAAATGTGTGGAGCGAAGGAACAGCGAATGTTGCTGCGCCATGTAGAGCACATCTTCATTGAGCCACAAGAGCAATGCAGCTACTACGATGAAGCAGGTAAAGAATAAAAGTTCAATGTATTTTTTAGACATTTTCAAGCAGTTTTATTTCACGCTAACCGCCAGATGGCTCCAGCCTTTTGGCATTGGGGCTGGACGGCTCATGCGAGCATTGTTGCAGAGTGCTACAAGCTTGATGGCTTGTGTGGCAGGTGCGAGATTTTTGGCTTCGATAATGTAATGGTTTGTTGGGAAACTCTCGGGAGCTTTCATGTCACCACAGTTTGATTCAATTCGAACAACACCTTGTTCAACATGCTTGGAAATAGCTTCGTTGATGGGTACATTGACGTTATACTGAATCATGGCCGGAATGTCATAGTCGCACTTGGCGTAAAGCACAGGAAGGGGTTCCTGGAAGGTCCAGTCATAGAGGAACGAAGGTCTATAACTGGTAATCTGATACTGACACTCTATGATGTCGCCAACTTTAGCATCAGGAACTATGATGTGCATGACCTTGTAATATTCATCGAGTTGTTCAACCTCAAATGTGTTCTGCTTAAATACGCGTTTTTCCACCTTGCCTTTTTCGTTCTTGCTTAGTACATTGACTTTAAGGTAGGCAATGCCGTCAAACTGAGCTTCTCCGGCCTTGTGTTTGCCGGCTGTGCTATAGTAGCAGATATCAAGGTTTGCATTTCCGTTCTCCTTTAGAATCTTGGTGCGCATGCATACTTCGTAATGCACTTCAGTGCCGGGGAAATCTATTTCGTTGTTGCCACTACGGTCAAGGTTCGAAACGCTCATTTCCATATTGGCATTACTTGTAAAGGTGAACGCATTGGTTAGTTTGAATGTGGCAGAGATAGACTTATGCAGAACAACTGCCTCTGCTTCGGGGTATTGTTCACATTGGGTCATTGCCCACTCTTCATCTGTTGGCTTACCAAATTTATAGTTTTTTTGAGCCCATAGAGTTGAAGCGCTGCAAACGAATAGAATGCCGATGAGTAGATAGCGTAAATGTTTCATTGTATGATGTTTTTTTGAATTAGCGAGTTATTTTTTATGCTGCAAAGATACATATTTTTTATGAAAAACAAAACATTCTGTTCTATAAATCTACACCTCGGGTAACGTTTCTTTAAAACCCGTGTCTTGTGCTCTCGAAACCAGGGTTCTAAGAAGACAAAACCTAGGTCTTGCTCCCCTCGGAACCTGGGTCCTATGGTGATACAAATGATAATAAAAAAGCAGCGCTCCCTGTTGGGGGCGCTGCTTATACTGTATATTAGAAGAATTCTTCTTACTTAGTGTTGCCTGAAAGGCCGTTAACGTAGCCACGGTAGGTGTACTTGCGGTTCCAGTTAAGATCCCACAAACCTACAGGCTCGCCACCACGCCAGCCGCTATCAGCAGGTGAGTCGGTAAGACACCACTGGCAAATGCCATACTGCTGTGCTGCAGGGATGATGCGGAGGTACTCAGAGATAATCCACTGATAGTATTCCTCCATAGCCTTCTCCTGCTCTGGGGTGACCTCTGAGGTCTTGAGAGCGGTACCGAACTGCTTGTCGGCAATACCCATATCGAACTCAGATACGCGGCAGAGTTTGCCAGACTTAGCCATCAACTCGAACATCTTGGTGATGTGCTTCTTCTGGTTCTCCTGGCTGGTTGGGTCGATGTAGTAAGAGATGTGCATCTGAGTACCGATACCATCGATCTTAGCACCTGCAGCCTCCCAAACTTCAATCCACTTGATGAGTGACTCAAGCTTCTTGTTGTCGTCCCAGGTTGACTCGAGGTTGTAGTCGTTGATGAAGAGCTTGAGGTCTGCAGGGTTGGCGTTCTCCTGACGAGCATAAGCTGCACGAGCTGCCTTTTCTGCAATAACTACATAGTCAACATCGCCGAGGAAATCCTGCCAGTAGAATGCGTCGCCGCCTACATCCCAAGAATTCTCGCCAGCCTTGTAGCCCTCTGAGTGCTGGAGTTCGTAGCGGCCATCGATATTGCCACCGCCTGAAATAGCCTCATTGACGAGATCCCAAGCCTTAACCTTGCCCTCGGTAGCATCCATCATACCATTGATCCACTTGGTGAGAGCGTAGGTCAAAGTATCCTTCTTCTCCTCTGGAGTCAAAGGAATGGTGCTCTTAACCTGCTCGTCCCACTCGCGCCATACGCGGATGTTGTCGAAGAAGAAGGTGATGTTCTGGCCCTTATCCTTAGAGAGGTTGAATGCGATAGAACCAAGGCCATTAGCACCAGCCATTGAAGCGTCAACCTTAACGGTCTTGGTGTAAGTCTGCCATTCGGTAGTCCAGTTTACGGTACCTGCGCAAGACCAATGCTGATATGCGCCTGGAGCACCGTGTGCCTGAGTATCGGTAGAAACACCTGCGGTAGCCTTATAGTCGAACGAAACATTGAACTCAGTACCCTCAGGCAAAGCCTCCTTAAGAACAATCCAGAACTGGGTATCCCAGTCTTCGGCAGCACCAGCATTGCTGGTAATCTGAATGCCGCGTGAACCGCCCTTACCTACACCATCGGTGATAACGTATTCGAAGGCACCATTGTTTTCCTTGCGGCAGAATGCATTGGCGTTAGTGCCTTCGCAGTCGCCGTTGTCAACATATTCGGCTACCTTGTGCTCAACCTTTGGAACCTCTACGAGTGATACAGACTCCCACTTGATATCGCAGAAGTAGTACTCATATACGAAGCCAGGATCACTATCCTTGTTCTTGTTAAGGTTGAATGCAATAGACTTCTGGCTGCCGCCACCCTCGTTAGGAATGGTTGCTTCCCAGGTCTTTTCTTGCCATTCGGTAGTGAAGCTTGGGTTTGGAGAGAGCATTGCCCAGTGGATATAAGCGCCAGGAGTGCCATGTACCTGAGTATCGGTACCGATAGCCTTGTTAGCCTTATACTTCATGGTGAAGCGGTACTTAGCGCCAGCCTCCCAAGCTTTTTCTGGTGTGTAGATGAAGAACTGAGTATCCCATTCCTGCTCAGGGTTGGTCTTACCGGTAATCTTAATTACATCCTGACCGTCAGGACCTGCACCGGTCAAAACCTCTGCTGGGGTATCAGTGTGATTTGCATCGCGTGCAATGAATTCAGCGTTCTCAACATTCCATACCTCTTTATACTCTACATCGGTTGGCTTGTCAGCCTCCATGTGGGTAATGGTAAAGCTCTTCCACCAAATGTTACCAGCAAAGTCACCGTGCTGGAAGAAGAGACCGCTTGACTCCATGGTTGGCTTGAGGGTGAGGGTCTTCTCTGTGAAGTCGTCAGTAACTTCAGTGGTGAAGTTAGCAGTTGCACCGCCACCCCAGTCGCCGAGCTTGAAACGGATGTTTGCTTCGCCGTCGGCTTTGTAAACAATCTTCAGCTTATAGGTCTGTTCTGGAACGAGCTTGATACCGCTTACGAGCCAGTACTGAAGTGCCCACCAATCGGCAATAGGCGATGGGTTGTAAATGTGAATGGCGCCATTGTCATTCCAAGTGGTGACAACCTGCTCTGGTGCACCGGTCCAGTCGTAGCGAGTAACGGTGCTACAGTCGAGGTTGTAGTCGATTTTCTCGACCTCCTTGCCTGGTTCAACAGGTTTTGGCTTATCCTTGATGAGTGAAGCCAACCACTTGTTGGCCTGCTGTGAGTGCCAAGCCAAGGTGTGACCATATACATTGATGCCAGCTTCTTCAGCTGCTGCAACGAATGAAGATACGGTGCTGAAGTTCATCTCGCCCTTATCGTTCACACAAGAGGCCATCTTCATTGCATTGCCAGCTACTACTTCGTCGAAGTTGGTCATGGCAATGTGGTAGAGTGCGCCCTTCTTGTTGAATTCTGAAGCAGTGAGTGCGCCACCCAACTTGAAGTTAGGGTTTGCATCACGATTGACATACTGCTTCAGTGGTGCAAATTCTGCCAGTTCTGCAATCTTCTCAGCATCGGTAGGAACAACAAGTCCCTCTGGGATGCGAGAGTCGAACTCGTCAGCGCAGCCTGCCCACATAAAGCAGGCAGCCAACGCTGGGAGAATATATTTCTTGATCATAATTGATTATTACTTCTTAAGTGTAACAGTAAATTCCTCGGCAAAGTTGCCCTTGCCACGACGCTGAAGAGCCATGTCGTAGTCGGCTACAACCTTAGCCTTGCCACTGAAGTCAGCTGTGTAGTTGAACTTCATGCCAGCACGGTCTTTTTCAGCCCAATTGTACTTGGCATCCTTATCGGTGTAGGTTGCCGAGCCGCTGAAGGTAACATCGATTTCCTCGCTGATACCATCATGCTCCCAAATAGCCTTACCGCTGTTAACCACAGTACCATTGTTTGCGCTGAAGTTTACCACAACCTCTGTTGAGAAGGTTTGGTTGCCTACAACGGCCTTGATAGGCAATACAACCTGGTCCTTCAAGCGGGTGGTGAAGTGAAGATGCTCAGCAGCAGGAACACGCTCCCAGTCACCATACTCGAGCTTTTTGATATCGTTCACGCCAGGAGCAGTAGTGGTAACTGAGCCCTTTGGAAGATAGAAGCCTTCGTACTTTGAAACATACTGTACGCTGTAGAGAACATAGTCCTGTGGCATTACAGTCCAAGCTGCACCATCGAAACGGTTTGCTGATTCGAAACCAGGGCCAAGGGTGCCACGATTGATCTTGCAACCATTGGTAACATCTTCAATGACCATTGGAATCACGTAGTTAACTTCGCCTGCAGCGCAGAGAGGATCTGCAAAGAATGCATCGGTGAGCTTAACATCAACGCCACCAGCCATGGTGCCATTGTAGTTGAAGACGGCATTCTTAACCTCATCATAGTTATAGTAGCTGCTTGGCAATACCTTGACAGGCTTGGTGCAAGCGGCATCAAAATAGAGGTTCTGAATCAGTGACTCGTCAATCTTCGCATATACTGAGATGTCTTTGCCTGTGTATGAACCACCCATAGTGGTGGCAATACGGCAGGTGTGGGTCTCGTCGTCTGCGGTCGAGCCATTGTCATTAGTACCCAACATCATCGAACGGATAGGGGTCTGATAGGCAAAATAAACCGAGATGCCACCTTCGTAGTCATCGAACTCAATGTCACGGTTTTCGCACGAAGCAAAACCTGCGAAGAGTACGCCTGCGGCCATTGCCTTAATGATATTGATATTTTTCATTTTTGTTATTATTCAGAAATGATTAAATATGATTACCAACCCTTGTTCTGTGAAAGGTTGTTCCACTTCATGATCTCAGAGTATGGAAGTGGACCATAGATCATATAGTCTTTATAAGCACGGTTCTCAACATCGATATACTTAGCTTCGATGGTGCCGTCGGCCTTTTCAGCTGTGATCTGAATGCCCTTTACGCCTTCGTTGAGCTTGTTGGTGTCAACGTTCCAGCGACGGAGGTCGTAGAAGCGCTGGTTCTCGAAACAGAGCTCGATACGACGCTCGTTACGGATGAGTTCGCGCATCTGCTCCTTGCTGGCAGCACACTCGTTGAGGTAAGCATCAGGAGTGCCTACGCAGATGCCTGCACGTTCGCGGAGAGCCTTGATGACATCCTTAGCAGAGAAGGCTGCATCGCCATACTTGCCGTTAGGACCACCAGCTTCGTTTGCTGCCTCTGCGTATGCGAGGAAGATCTCGGTAGCGCGGATGCGAGCGTTGTAGTGGTTCTGGCTTACCTCCTTACCTGCGATTACGCTTACATCGTCGCGGGTGAACTTGCGCATGTAGTAACCGGTGCGGGTAGAGTAGTTTGGCTTGGTACCGATACCGTCGAGGTTGTCGGCATTCACAGCAGTGTGGATCTCGTTCTCGCCAATCTTTGAGCCATTGTAAACGATGTATGCCTCAAGACGTGGATCGCGGCCCTCGTATGGCTTAGCTGGGTCATAGCCAGACTTAGCGTCAGTGATTGGGCGGCCGTTAGCCATACCGAATGCATCAACAAGATTCTGCGATGGGTTAACAAGGCCCTTGCCTTCAAGGCTTGGTGGGAAGTTCTTGGTCTCAACCCAATTGTCCTTGTCATCGTTCGATGGCTTGCCAATATTGTCACGCCAGATAATCTCGTTGGTGTTATCCTTGTCACCAAGCTTATCGAGCTCGTCAGCATTGCAGTACCAGGTGTAACCCTTCTGTTCCATCTGCTTGGTGCCACCAATCTTCTCGAGAAGGTTGCCAGCATACTTAGCAGCCTCTTCCCAGGTCATGGCGTTACCAGCCTGATAAGCTGGAGAAGCAGCAAAGAGAGCTACCTGAGCGCGAACAGCTGCAATAATCTTACCGTCAATCTTGCCAATTTCGTGGCTGCCGAATGCACGGTTATACTGACCATTGGTGCAGTTGTACTTGGCGAGCACAGGGTCATTCTGAGCAACGTCGCCATAGGTGAATGGCAAGTACTTCTCAGCCTCAGCGAGGTCCGCCAAAATCTGGTCGATGCACTCCTTAAACGAAGCGCGAGGCTGGTTGAAGTCCGAACCACCATCTTCAGAAGCGGTGTGGATAGGTGCACCCATCAATTCGCCTGAGGCATCTACACCGGCATGAGCACGGAGCAGATAGAAGAACTGCAGACCACGCATAGCATAGGCATTGCCCAGGAAGTGATCAACATAGAGTTTGTTGAGGGTTTCGTCAGTGGCCCATTCAACCTTCTCAGCATTTTCAATCATGATGTTGCAATACTGGATGGCATTGTAACGGCCCTGCCACTGGCTCATTGGGTCTGCGTTCGAAGCCCAACCACCGATAGCCATTTTCAAGTAGTCGTTTGCTGGGTCGTTCGATACAGCATCGTCAGTAGCTACGTCGCTGTTGGTAGAACCAGAGTATGGCAACTGCAGGTAGGCACTACCCAGAATACCGCGGGCAAACTCCTTATCTTTGAACATCTGTGTAATATCCTGCTGGTTCTCGATGGCTGGCTCGAAGAGGTCGTCGCAGCTTGAGAAGCAGAGAAGTGCAGATGATACTAAGAGAATATTCTTTAATTTCATTGTTATATTACTTTATTAGAACTGAACCTTTACACCGAGGTTATAGAAACGAGACTGAGGTGCTGAACCTACATTCATCTCAAGAATCTCACGCTCCTTTGAAATGGTGAGGAGATCTGAACCGCTGACGTAAACTGTGATGCCTCTAACTACATTGTTGTTCTCGAAGAGTTCGCTCTTGAAGTCGTAGGTGAGCTGCACCTTAGAGAGATTCATACGGTCGGTCTTGTACATCCAGAAGTCTGAGTCTACGAAGTTGCCGGCTGCAGAGGTGTTAGAGAGTGCTGGGTAAGCTGCAGAACCGAGGTTCTTGACATACTTCTGACCTGCGTCGTTGATGCCGATGATAGCACGATCGCGAACAGCTGCAGAATACTTGTTCTGGTTCTGACCACACTGCCAGTAGCTGTTGTTCTTCATGCCGTGACCACCGAAACCACCGGTAGCAAGGACGAAGAGGGTGACTCCTTTGTACTTAGCAGTAAGGTTTACACCAAGGGTAAGAGGGTTACCATACCAGCCACCCTTGCCAAGGTCAACGCGGTCGAAGTTATCAATCTTGCCGTCCTTGTTGATATCAGCATACTTCAAATCACCTACACGTGCAGTGTGACCGAGTGATGACTGATCTGGGCTGTTCTTGAGGTCATCTTCATCCTTGAAGAAACCAAGGCACTTGTAACCCCAAACAGCATCGAGGTTCTTGCCCTGAGCCTTCTGATAAGCGTTCTCAGCCTTTACCTGTGTGTCGTCACGACGGGTTGCCTCTGTGTTGTAGAAGGTTACGTTGGCGCCTGCCATGAATTCAACTTCACCGAAGGTCTTCTTATAGTTGGCCGAGAAGTCGAAACCGGTGCGGAGATCGTTGTTGAAGTTGATTGATGAGTAGAACTGACCCTCAGGATACCAAGACTTGAAGTAGCTTGGAGCCTGGTTGTTACCATCGATGATCTGGCCGTTGAGTTCGCTGCGGAAGTAGTTGGCAGCAAAGTTGAGGCTGTTATCGAGGAGTGCACCCTGAAGACCTACGGTAAACTCCTTGCGGGTGATGTAGGTGAGAGCGTTGTTACCACCATTGGTACAAGCGGTAGCACTTACGCCGGTTCCGCCCCAGTCCCACCAACCAGTGCTGGTGTAGTTGCCAAGATACATGTAGTACTTGTCAATGCCAAGGTCGGTCTTGATATCGCTGTAGCTGGCAGTGAGCTTCAAGTTATTGAAGATGTTCTGATCGAACCACTCTTCGTTGGTGATGTTCCAACCTGCAGTGTAGCTCTGCGAAACGCCGAGACGCTCATCCTTTGGCAAACGGGTTGACCAAGGGGTTGCGATAGCAGCGTTAGCATAATACTTGTGCTGGTAGTTGTAATCGAGGTTCAAGCCCATGTTAGCGTTGGCGGTACGGTGATATTCGCCAGACTTGGTCTGCAAGAAACCGTTAGCCAAAAGCATAGCGCTCACGTTATGATCCTCTGCAAAAGTGCGGTTGTAATCGAAGTGAGCATTGAACGCTACAGTCTGGTTGCTGGTAGAACCTGAGATGTTCTGCACACCATTGTGCTCATCCTTGTTGTGCTTCTGAACACCGATGATAGCCATCTGACCGTTAGCCGAACTCCACTCTGGGGTGAAGGTAGCATAAGAGTCGGTGTACTGGGTGTTGTATGAGGTCTGGTAGTCAACCGACATCTGGGTGTGGAATGAGAGACCCTGCAATACGGCGCGAAGATCAATGTCAACACCTGCGTCGAACTGGAACTGACGAGAGATGAACTCTTTCTTACCGCCTGCATAGTAGTCTGCGAATACGTTGGTGTACTCTGCATCTACATTACCTGCACCGAGGAAGTACTTACCGTCAATGATGTTACGCGAAGTTCCCAGAACTGCCAAAGCATTCTTAGCGGCAGGATCAACAGCCGAGATAGGAATGAGTGGGCTGAAAAGGTTTGGGCGGAAGGTTGTTGCCTGCTCCCAATAGTTAGCACCTACAGCCGACTTTGAGCGATAGTAGGTAGCAGCTGCATTTACATAAGCCTTGATGTAGTCACCGAGCTTGATGTCAACGTTGCCACGAACGTCAAGACGATCGGTAGCATTGTTTTCAGCTTCACCGAAGTTGAGATAGTCGCCAACACGATAGTAGCTCACATTGCTATAGAACTTAGCAAGATCGTTACCGCCGTTGATTTCGGCCATCACATCGCTGCGGTTGTATGCCTTCTTGATGAAGTCTGATGAGTAGAAGTTTACATCTGGATAGAGAGCTGGATTATTGCCCTGTGCAGTGTAGTAAATCTGCTTATCAGTGTACATTGGAGATGCACCGTTATTAGCACATGCCTCGTTGTAGAGAGTCATGTATTCGGCTGAACCAAGATACTCTGGGTAAGACTTGGCTACGTGGAAACCGGTGTTTGCCTTTACGTTGATGTTAAGACCCTCTTGTGTGCCACGCTTGGTCTTGATGAGGATAGCACCCTTGGCAGCACGGCTACCGTAGAGAATCACTGCATTGGCACCCTTCATGAAGGTGATGGTCTCAATTTCATCAGGCTTCACATTAGTAACATCACGAGGTACACCATCGATGAGAACCAAATGGTCGGTGTAACCCCACATGCCGTTTCCGTTCCAACCACCTACATAGCCCTGCATGTTGTCGAGAGCATAGGTGATGTTGTTCTTTTTCATGAGCTCAGCCACATTGACGGTCGAGGTGTTGCTCACGACATCTTCGGCTGCAACCTGACGGAAGGCGAGGTTCACCTTTTCGGTGCTCTCCTCTTCACCCTCGGCCTGTGCCATTGCTGGAACAGCAGCCAAGGCAAGTGCAGTGGTCAGAAATGGTTTATATGTTTGTTTCATTGTTTTGCTTTGTTAATGATTACCAACCTGGGTTCTGCAAGAAAGTATCGTAAATGGTTACGTCCGAGTTCTTGAAAGGAAGCAGGTAGTGCTTAGCGGTGTAGTTGCGTTCCACAATCACCTTTTCGCTCCAACCTGTAACCTCTGCTTCAGCAGGATCGTTCTTTACGAAATCGTAGTTGCCAACACGGGTGAACTCCTGAGAGGTCTTGATGGTGTATGGCTTCTCGGTGAGGAGCAACCAACGCTGAAGGTCGTTCCAGCGGTGACCCTCGAATGCGAGCTCGCAAGCACGTTCACGACGAACCTCGTCCATGTATGCATTGCCTGAGAGGTAAGCATCGGCTACATGACCAGCACCTACACGGTCGCGAAGCTTGTTGATAGCATCAACCGAAGAGAGTGCGCATGAGCTTGCCTTGTAAGTAGCGCCACCTGCTGCTGCACATGCCTCTGCATAAAGAAGGTAAACATCAGCAACACGCATATAAGGAAGGTTGCACTGAAGAGCATCACCCCAGTTGTAAGCACCATCATACTTGTTAGCCTGATGAGGAACAAGTTTCTGGCAGTAGTAACCGGTGCGTGAACCGTTGGCATTGTCACGAATGTTACCGCCGGTAAACATCTCGCAATACTGGAACTTCTTGTCCTTGTCAGGATCGCCGTTGATGTAGCGGAAACCATCGAATACGATGTCGTGGTAGAAGCGTGGGTCACGGTCCTTGAATGGATGGCTTGGGTCGAAGCCAGAAGCCTCGTTGATTACGAGCTCACCATTCTTAACAATGTAAGCAGGCTCGCCATTGGCCATGCCGTATGCATAGTTAACATAGTTGGCAGTTGGTTGGTGGATAACAGCGTCGTGCTCTACGATGCTCGAAATCTTGGTACCCCAAAGCTTGGCAAAGTTCCAGTTCGAACCGTTGTTGCCAATGTATGGATTCTGAAGCATGGTTTCGAAACCAGAAGAAGCAGTACCGCCAGGCTGAGCCCAGTTCTTACCAGTGGTGTAGAAGATGTTGGTGAAGTTGGTAGCGCTTGCGGTTTTAGCCACCTTGTGGTCATAAATGCCGCGTTCCTTCTCCCAGTCGGTTACCTCTTCGTAAGCGAAGTCACCCAAAACGAATGGGGTTGAGCCCTGCTCGATAAGAGTGATGGCCTGACCAAGAGCCTCTGCAGCCTTCTTGGCACGCTCAGTGTTGTAGTTGTAGGTGTTCTTGCCACCAGTTTCGCCCTGACCGATGTTGTTGAGTGGGCTGGCAGCCCAGAGCATTACCTTGCCAGCGTATGCCAAAGCAGTAGCCTTTGAGATGCGGGCACCGTTCATACCCTTTTCGCCAATGTTAGCAGCATCCCAGTTAGCAGGAAGCAGGTCGGCAGCCTTCTTGAAGTCATCGTATGCCTTATCGGCGCACTCAGCGAAAGAAAGACGTGGGAGAGTGTATGATTCGTTTGGATCGAGCTCCTGATCAATGTATGGAATGCCACCCATCCAGATCATCTGCTCTTCGTGCCACCATGCGCGGAAGAAGTAGAGCTGGCCTTCAATAGCGTTGCGCTCGTTCTTGGTAGCATCGAGCAAAAGGTCCATGTTGTTGAGACCAATGTTGGCCTTGCGGATGCAGTACCAAGCGTGCTCGATAGAGTGTGCATACTTGTCTTTGCTGGTTGGATCAGGATTATCAGCATGCAAGTAGCTCTGGTTGTTCTGATACCAGTTGCGGTAGTTGCCGAGGTCGAACTGGGCGGTAACGTGGCTGTCGCCAAGACCGGTGTTCATAATCTCGTCCTCACCCCAGTTGAAGGTAGTACACCACATGTTACTCTCCTTCGTTGGAATGCAGTTGTAGATCTCCTCAACAAAGCCCTGGAAGTTGTTGAAGTTCAAGAAGGCTGTCTCTTTGCTTACGTCCGATTCAGGCTCCTTGTCCAGGTAATCGGTGCATGAAGTTGCTGTGGCAACACCCATGGTGCCGATTGCGATATATTTGAAGATAGATTTATTCATACTATATATAATAATGTATATTAGAGGCTGAACTTAAGACCGAAGTTGATACGACGCATGGTTGGATAAGCACCGGTTGCACCGCCGTCAGAAGAGAAGTTAGACTCGCGGTCATCTGGCATCTTGCTCCATACGGCAAGGTTGTTACCGCTCACATAGAGCTTCACGTTCGAGCAACCAAACTTCTTGGTCCATTCATTCTTAAAGGTGTAAGAGATCTCAGCGTTCTTCAAACGGCAGTAGCTACCGTCATAAAGGAACTGGGTACACTCATAGTAACCTGGCTTAGAATTGATACGTGGAGTAACAACATCGAAGCTGTTGTGGTTCTGAGCCCACCAGGTACCCTGATCATATACATTGGCCTGATTGTAGTCTGAGAGAGAGGTCATGCCTACGCTACGGGTTACGTTGGTAACACCATAGAACTGGATGTTGGCACCCCAGCCTTTCCATTCCCAACCCAAGGTGAGGTTGTAAGTGTTCTGAGGAGCACGGCCATAACCGGTTGGAGCCGAGTCGAAGTCATCAATCTTGCCGTCACCGTTGAAGTCAATGACGCGATAGTCACCTACGAGGCGCTGATTGTCCTTATCCTGAATCTTGGTCGAAGAGTAGAGGTCATCCTGGTTCTGGATAGTGCCATAGTCAAGGTGCGACTTGGTCTGACCAATCATGAAACCTGCCTGCTTCTGGTAGTTAGGGAGCAATGGAGCATCGTCCTTTACGTTGATCTTGTTCTCAGCGTGAGTCATGCTGGCGTTAGCCCAGATGCGCATCTGGTTCTTGAGCACCTTGTTGAAGCGAACTTCGAGCTCGTAACCTTTGGTGGTTACCTTACCCTTGTTCACGGTTGAAGGAGCTACGCCGAGGTAACCTGGCACTGCACGCTGGCTGCCACCGATGATGATGTCAGAACGCTTATCCTGGAAGAACTCGAGCGAACCTGCCAACAGACCATCGAGGAATGAGTAGTCGAGACCGAGGTTCAACTTGCGAACAACCTCCCAGTGTACATCCTTGTTACCTACCGATTCTTCGCGATACCAGTTGTAGATTGATGAAGAACCATCTGGGTGAAGGTCGGTCTTACCGGCATTGTTGTCGCCAGTTACATAAGCCCACTTGCTCATATAGAGCCAGCGCTGGTTGTAGCTGTCGTCACCAATCTCACCATAAGAAGCACGAATCTTCATCATATCAAGAATCTTCTTCTCCTTGAGAGCCTTCATGAACTTCTCCTCTGAAATCATCCAGCCGATAGCGCCTGAGTTGAAGAAGGCGAAGCGGTTGTCTTTCGAGAACTTCTCCGAACCGTTGTAAGCACCGTTGTACTCAACGAAGTAGCGGGTAGCCCAGTCGTAGGTAGCACGGAAGGCCCAGTCCTCACGATAGGTAGGAATCATTGAACCGTATGCAGTTTCGGTGTGGCTGAAGAGGCCCATGGCTGTTACGTTGTGCTTGCCATACTGACGAGCCCAGTTGAGCTGCATCTGGTAGTAGAGGTTGCGATAGGTGCTCCAGTCTTCAACCGAACCATTAGAGATGGTCCACTTCTTACCTACTGAGTAGTCGAACTTATCGTATGCCTCATAAGGCTGCTTGAGTGTTACCTCACCAGTCTCAGGGTTGATCCACTTGTGCTGGATTGGGGTATAGAGGTCGTTTACACCACGATTGCCCTCCACGAAGCGGTTATCCCAAGATACGGTACCGCGGAAGTTCAAGCCCTTGGTGATGAACTCAAGATTCTGCTCGAGCACAAAGTCGGTGTTGATGCGGGTGGTAGTCTTCTGCTGCTGACCGCCTACTGCAATGCTCTCTGCTGAGTTGGTTACGTTGGTGCCGTGTGGCAAATAACCCCATGAACCATCCTCGTAACGTGGCACGAATACATCAGGACCGATGTTATAGATACCAGACCACTGCTGTGAAATCTGCCAGTCGCTGTTCACAGTGTTGGTCCAAGGAGTCTTCTGGATACCGGTTGAGCCTGCGAGGTTGACCTTGAGGGTAGTGGTCTTGGTCAAAGAGAAGTCGAGGTTCGAACGCATGTTGAAGCGCTTGTAGTCATAACCAGTGTCATAACCACGGCCCGACTTGAAGTCCTTGTAGATGTCACCTTCGCTCACGAAGTCAACAGATGCGAAGTACTTCACGAAGCGGGTACCACCAGCCACATTCACGTTGGCGTTGTATGACATACAGAAGTCCTCGAAGAGAGCATCCTGCCAGTCAACGTTTGGATAACGCTCTGAAAGAAGGTTGCCAAACTCATCACGCTTGTTGCCCTGGTTGCGGTAGTTCTGGATGAACGACATAGGCTTCATGATTGACCATGAGTCAGGGCTGATGTTCAACTCGTTCTCAATAGCAATATTACGCATGCGCATAGCATCGTAAGAATCAAGTTTGCCTGGCAACTTTGAAGGAATCTTCATGATGGCATTGGCGGTAACATTGATCTGTGCCTTGCCTTCTGAACCACGCTTGGTGGTAATCAAAATTACACCGTTAGCACCCTTTACACCATACACAGCGGTAGCCGAAGCATCCTTCAAAACCGAAATGCTCTGTACCGACTGCATATCCACAGAGCTCATCTCACGCTCTACACCATCCACGAGGACGAGTGGGCTTGAGTTGTTCCATGACGATGCACCGCGGATGATAATCTGGGTGTTTTCCTCACCTGGGGTACCACTCGAAGACATGGTGATAACGCCTGGCAGGTTACCGGTAAGAGCCTGGCTGATGTCAGAAATACCGGCAGCACGTGTCAAAACTTCACCTGTAGTCTGGGTAATAGCACCTACGACTGAGGCTTTCTTCTGCTGGCCGAAGCCGACAACTACAACGTCTTCGAGTACCTCCGAGTCCTCCTCGAGGGTGACATTGATTCGCTTGCCGCTTACAGCTTTAATCTCGACGGGTTTCATACCTACATATGAAATCACGAGAACAGCATTCTCACTTGGTACCTTCAGTTCGAAGTTACCATCAAAATCGGTCACAATACCTGTGGTCCTATCGGACTTCAGGACAACCGATGCACCAATGACACTCTCACCTTGAGAGTCAACGACGGTACCCTTCACTACAACGTCTGCCCACGCTGTGGCACAGACTGCCCAAGTGGCAATTGTCAATGAAAGAAGGCGTCGCCCGTTTTGCATTGAATTGATCATTTGATTGGATTTAGATTAACTGAATTGAGTAAGTAGATATCTCGTTTTCGAGGCGCAAAGTTATATATAATATATAAACTCGCAAAATATGCATGTTACACGATGTGTCTCATTCGTTACGCAAACATTAAAAAAGTGTTACAAAGTTGTTTTACCTTGTAACACAATTTTGAATATCAATAAGTTAAAAATTGTGAACAATCTGTAAAAAGTGTGGTTTTGGCACGTCAAAATTGAAAATAAATGAAGGGTTGCATCTCAGCAGTGACAAATTGATAGATGATAAATATGGCAATGAAACATACAAACAGCATGCCAGGAAGGGGCATTTTGGCAAACAAGATGCGGTAACTACGCTTTAATCTGGCGGGGAGCCAGTGGATGAGCATGCCCATGGCAAAGAGGATGAAAACGCTCTTGTAGGCTACGATGACTTCGAGTGGATTGACACTCCATGAAGAGCCAATCTGACTAATCATCTGGGTGGCAATATTCCATGCAGTTTCATTGGCAACGGCCGGGTCCAGGTTACTGCCTGAACGGAAGAACAAGCGGGTAAAAGTAATGAATATAAAGGTGAGCAAAATGCTTCCGGGTTTGCACCAGGTGAGTAGGGGAACAAGGATTAGTATCACCAACAATACATTCCAAAGCGGACTTGGTGCCATGCATATCAGCGCAATGAGGAGTAGGGCGTTGAAGGCGATGATGCCGATGCGAAGCGGAAGTCTGGTTTCTTTCCAAACCTTATAAATAATCATGCCCAGTCCGTTGAGACCGCCCCAGATCATAAAGTTGACCGATGCACCATGCCACAAGCCTCCCAATAGCATTGTAATCATACTATTGGTGTTGGCATAGACAAGTTTGCGTTTGTCGGGTCTTCTCCATGCATATATTATTATAAAAATGAAGAGTGCAAGTACAATGCCCGAAACAGTCCATGAGCCGCTGAGAATAAGAGCAGCAAGTGTGATGACCACTACCCAGAAACAGGTGCCAAGCGTGATGTTCCTGTTGCCGCCCAATGGGATGTATAGGTAGGTTTGCAGCCAGCGAGACAGGCTTATATGCCAGCGTTTCCAGAAGTTCTGACAATTAGGTGCCTTGTAAGGGCTATTGAAATTTTGAGGAAGGTGAAAGCCCATCATGAGGCTGAGTCCGATGGCAATATCGGTGTATCCTGAGAAGTCGGCATACACTTGCAGTGAGTAAACAAAGAGTGCCGAGAGGTTTTCGAAGCCGGAGAAGAAGAGTGGATTGGCAAAGACTCGGTCAATGAAGTTGACTGCCAGGTAATCGCTCAGAATGATTTTCTTGGCCAGACCGTTGAGCACCCAGAAGACAGCCATGCCGAATTGCATGCGGCTGAGGTGATAGGGTTTATAGAGCTGTGGAATGAAGTCGGAGGCTTTGACAATGGGTCCTGCTACGAGTTGTGGAAAGAACGAGACATAAAAACCAAAGTCAAGGATGTTGCGCACGGGCCTGATGAGTCCTTTATAGATATCGGCTGTATAGCTGATCACCTGGAAGGTGTAGAACGATATGCCTACGGGAAGAATAATGCGCTCTATGCTCCAAATGGGTCTGCCTGCAAGTGCGTTGCCGGCTTGGGCAGCTATGTTGGTGACCTCGAAGTTTGTGCCCAACAGCTGGTTGACCATGTCAGCAAAGAAGTAGCTATACTTGAAGTAACAGAGTATGCCGAGATCGATGGTGACCGAAAGGGCTAAAAGCAATTTGGGTAGAATGCTGGTTCGGCCCTCTCTCAAGTTCTTCATTCTGTAGTGATAGATTCCCTTGCCTATGATAAAGTCGGTGCAAGTGACCAGAATGAGCAAGCCTACGAACCAGCCGCTTGTCTTGTAGTAAAACAACAGGCTGACCAGCAGCAGATAGGTGTTGCGCATCAGGTGGCGTGGACGCAGTCTTCCTTGCCCGTCCTTTCGCTGAAAGAGGATGACTATCAGCGAGAAAAGGGCAAATACAAGAGCAAAGAAGCTCCAGAACTGCATTT
>JAUNCV010000200.1 GCA_030526445.1 Bacteroidales bacterium
ATCCAAATAATTCGATAACAAAATACAAAAAAACAGGCAAATTCTTGGCTGTTTATACCCAAATTGCTATCTTTGCAGCATAAAATCGATAAATTCACTCTATAAAAATGAAAGAATACGCTTACAAACTCGAAATGAAGACTCGCGACTACGAGTGCGATGTTCAGGGTGTCATTAACAATGCCAACTACCAGCACTATCTCGAGGTCACACGTCATGAATTCATTCAAAGCCTTGGTCAGAGTTTTGAAGAATGGCACAACCGAGGCATTGATGTAATGGTTTCAAAAATCACGATCAACTACAAAGCCTCTCTCAGAGGTGGACAAGAGTTCATTTCGTGCCTTAACTTAAAGAGAACTGGTGTACGATATGTCTTTTTGCAGGACATCTACAGAAAAAGCGACATGAAACACTGCATATCGGCAGAGGTGCACTGCGTCTGCGTTGTTGATGGAGTATTGTCAAGAGGCGATGAAATTGAGGCTCCGTTCAAACCTTTCTTAATTTCGTAACCGAACAAAAAACATTACCTTATTTAATAATGTGTATGCATAGCGAACTTTTTTATATCATTGCATTGATGAATATCAAAGGTGTTGGCTCTATTCTTGCCCGACACCTCATTGATATTTTCGGCTCTGCAGAGGCCGTTTTCAAGGCAAATGCCACAGAATTGAATAATATTCCCAGAATTGGCACAACAATTCTCGAACAAAGAGGCAACAATGCATTGTTCGAATTGGCTGAGAAAGAGCTTCAATTCATAGAGCAACATAACATTCGAGCACTCGTCTATGGAGACAGTGATTATCCCAAAAGACTGCTCGAATGTGACGATGCCCCTGCTCTGCTTTACTGTCTCGGCAATGCTGACCTCAATGCAAAGCACATTGTTGGTATTGTTGGCACCCGAAGTTGCACACAATACGGACGAGAGAATGTAGAGAAACTGGTTCGCGGGCTTAAAGAGGCTTTACCCGACATTGTAATTGTCAGTGGACTGGCGCTCGGCATAGACATCACATCACACGTGGCTGCACTTAACGAGCATGCCACAACCTTTGGCGTGGTTGCTCACGGACTTGACCAAATCTACCCATCCATACACAAAAGCACCGCCCGACAGATGATTGCCGATGGTGGCGCCATATTAACTGAATACAGCTCTGGTACCCGTCCAGAGCGAGGCAACTTCTTAGCACGAAATCGCATCATAGCGGGTTTGTGCGATGCTCTTGTTGTGGCCGAAAGCAAAGACAAAGGCGGCAGTCTGGTCACTGCCTCAATAGCGCTCGATTACAACAGAGAGGTATTCGCATTCCCAGGAAGAACAACAGACGATCGCAGCCTTGGCTGCAACCGTCTGATACGCTTAAATCGCGCAGGCCTAATCACCTGTGCCGATGATCTGTTAGAAGCCATGGGCTGGGCGCACACATCGCACAACGATCGTGCCATACAGCAATCCATACCTTTCGAAGAGGAAAACCTGACACCTAATTCACGCCTGATTCTTGACACACTCCGTGACCGTGGAGATCTTCGCTTGTCTCAACTGTCTGAACTCACAGGCATTGACACTGCCACCCTCATGGAGGAATTATTAGACTTAGAGCTTTCCGACAGATTACGAGCTACCCCAAGCGGGTTGTATCAACTTCGCTGATCGACAGATTCCCAAATCGCTTCTTTTATTACGAAAGGATTTTCGACAATATCGTCATCAACTGAGAGACGTTGACAGGCTTTGACAAGTAATCGTTCATTCCTGCATCGTAAGCAAGTTGACGATCCTCCTCGAATGCATTAGCCGTCATTGCCACAATAGGGATGTTAGCCTTAGAGGCATCTTCCAATTGGCGGATTCTTCGTGTCGCATCATAGCCATTGAGCAATGGCATCTGAATATCCATCAGAATCAGGTCATAATAACCAGCGGCAGACTCTGCCAGCATCTTCACACATTCAGCTCCGTCCGATGCATGATCGACCGAAAAGCCAGCCTCTTCAAGAATCGTAATAGCAATTTCAGCATTCAGCTCATTATCTTCAGCCAGAAGTATTCGCTGACCTTCTACGCTGGCCAAATGTTCCTTTGCATCTTCCTGAGGCTTAACCTCACTTTCTTCAACATATCTATGCTCGATGGTTACGGTAACAGTTGTGCCCTTGCCTAGTTCACTTTCAATCTCAATGGTGCCGCCCATCAACTCAACGAGCTTCTTCACGATCGACATTCCCAGGCCCGAGCCAACCACCTTACTCTCGGTCGTATTTCGCTCTCTGCTGAAATATTCAAAGATGTGCTCAAGAAAGTCCTTGCTCATGCCTATACCATTGTCTTTGACAGTAGTCACATAGGTGATATAGCCATCGCGCTGAGAAGGTTTTTCCTCGACAATAAAGTCAATCTGTCCACCATCAGGTGTATATTTGATTGCATTACTGATCAAGTTAACCAAAATCTGCTGCACCTTAATCTTATCCATGATCAGATATCGATGCTTCACATCCACATGATCATAAAAATGCAGATGTTTCTTTTCGATCAAGGCCTCAAACATATTGAGCAAACTTGAACGGCTGTCTCGCATATCACACACAGCCTCATCAAGCAATACGCGTCCGCTATCAATACGAGCCAGATCCAAAGTATTATTTATGATACTGAGCAGATACTCTCCCGATTCCGTAATTTTCTTTAGATAATCCTTGACCAGTTCAGGATTCTCCTTGTGCTTGTCCAAAAGAGCAGCAAAACCGAGAATCGCATTCATCGGAGTTCGAATATCGTGGCTCATATTGTTCAAGAACAGCGTTTTTGACCTGTTAGCGCTCTCTGCCGCATCACGCGCAGCCATAAGCTCTTGCTGGTGTTGTTTCAATTCGCGCATTCTTTGTTCTTCCAGCTGCAATCTTTCCATATTGCGCGACATCTGCAGGTTGCTCATCATGAAATATACACCCACAAGCAAGATTAACAAGAACAAGGTAGTTGACCAAATAGCCAGATTCATGTTTTTCAAGAACGCCCATCCTTCAACGGGTTCAACGGTCAAATACCAC
>JAUNCV010000201.1 GCA_030526445.1 Bacteroidales bacterium
CCTGTTCGGCCAACTCCATATAGTTGGTGGTGTTGAGAATGAGGTGTTCGGGCGCATATTCGTTGACGAGCTCCATGACATCGGCCTGCGAACGGAGCACAATTACCTTGCTGTGTTCGAGGCTCTTGCGAGTAAGTTCCTGACGATGCAGGAGTTCGAGCTGGCGGTTCATCACCACCTCGAAACGCTGAGCAAGCTCCTCGCTATCGGTGATGAGAATAGCCTGGCTGTCGGCACCATGTTCGGCCTGGCTCAGGAAGTCAGAAGCCACATAGTCAGGGTCGGCAGCGGCATCGGCCACTACGCACACCTCGCTTGGACCGGCAGGCATATCGATAGCAACATCGCGCAAAGAAACGAGCTGCTTGGCCATCTGCACAAACTGGTTGCCCGGACCGAAAATCTTGTAAACCTTGGGCACACTCTCAGTGCCATAGGCCATAGCGCCAATGGCCTGCACACCGCCACACTTGAACACATTGGTGACACCAGCCACCTGTGCAGCATAGAGAATAGCAGGATTGACCTTGCCCTCGGCATTAGGAGGCGTGCAGAGCACAATCTCCTGGCAGCCAGCAATCTTGGCCGGAATAGCGAGCATGAGAACGGTGCTGAAGAGCGGCGCTGTGCCACCCGGAACATAAAGACCTACCTTGTCAATGGCAATAGACTTCTGCCAGCAAACCACGCCGGGCTGAGTCTCGACCTTGGCGGGAGTGCTCTTCTGCGAAGCATGGAAAGCGGCAATGTTCTGGTAAGCATTGTCAATGGCCTGTGCCAAATCGGGGGCAATGAGCTGACGGGCCTCGGCAAACTCTTCGGCTGTGACGGCCAACTGAGTGAGCTGGCAGTGATCGAACTTAGCTTCGAGCTCCATTACAACCTTGTCGCCGCCCTCACGAATCTGTTGCAAGAGACCGCTGACGAGGTCACGCAACTGGCTATTATCAAAAGTGGGGCGCTTGATAATTTCGCCCCACTCAGATTTATCTGGAAAAAGATATGTAGTCATGTTATCAAATAATAGTTAACCCGTGCAGGTTAATATTAAAGAACCATTTTCTCGATGTTGAGTGCGAGGATGCCCTCGGCACCAGCTGCCTTGAGTTTGCCCACGAGCTCCCAGAAGGTCTTTTCTTTAATAACGGTATGAATTGAGTGCCAGCCCTTTGTAGCCAAAGGAATAACGGTTGGAGCCTTGGTGGCAGGGAGCAAAGCAAGCACTGCCTCAATGCTCTCGTCGGGCACATTCATCATAACATATTTCTTGTCTTCAGCGCTACGAACTGCCTCGAAACGGAACAGAAGCTCATCGAGAATCTCCTGCTTTTCGGCACAGAGCTCGTTGTTGGCAATGAGCACAGCCTGGCTCTCAACAACCACCTCGACCTCCTTGAGACGATTGCTCACGAGGGTTGAACCGCTGGAAACGATATCGAAGATGGCATCGCCCAAACCGATGTTTGGAGAGATTTCGACCGAACCGGTGATGACATGAATATCGGCCTTCAAGTTGTTGGCATTGAGCCACTCGCGAAGGATTTCGGGATAAGAAGTAGCAATCTTCTTGCCATTGAACCACTCAATGCCAGGATAGTCAATGAGCTGAGGAATGGCGAGCGAAAGACGGCACTTTGAGAAGCCAAGCTCCTTAACGATGCGAGCATCTTTCTGGCGCTCCTTGAACTCGTTCAGGCCAACAATGCCGATGTCGGCAACGCCGTTAGCTACACACTCAGGAATATCGTCATCGCGGAGGTAAAGAACCTCGACAGGGAAGTTACTTGAAGGAACAAGAAGAGTACGCTTAGCGTTGCTCAACTTAATGCCTGCCTCTTTGAGCAGGTCCATGCAGTCTTCAAAAAGACGACCCTTTGATTGAATCGCAATTCGTAACACTTTTCTAATAATTATTGGTTATATGAAACTTACATTGGTTTTGGCTTCTCAATACCATTCAGGATGAGCTGCACCATGGTTCGCTTGCCTTTGCTCTCAAAGTCATCGGCATTATATTGCAAGGCCATGTTGTAGCAGTCGTATGCCTTCTGATACAAAGCCATTGTCTCTTTACTTTTTTTGTTATAACCACTCTTGACATACTCGTCATAAGCCAAACACCAGTAGCAGTTGGCAATGTACTTGTAACAGTAGTCAAGATAGTATTCCTTATCTTCTTTGGTAGCAGTTTCGTCGGCACGAAGCAGCTTGAGTACCTTCAAGTTGGCTCGAAGGGCATCAGTGTAATCGCCTGCCATATAGTAAGCAGACGCGATGTTAAAGAAGATGGACTGATAGTTATGGTTGTTGGTACCGGGCTCGGCAGCCTCCATCTCATCGCAGAGGCCAATGGCATCGCTATACATAGCATGTGCCTCATCGAACTCGCCAATCTGCGCCATGATCATGCCTCGCACTCGCACAGCCGAAAAGAGAGCCTTGCGGTGCAGGTCGGGGTCCTGGTCATAGAAAGCGCGGCGGAGCTCGTATGCCTGGTTGATGTAACGCTGTGCCTCGTCGGTCTTCTTGCCCGAGAGGTAACCATAAGAAAGGTAAATGTAAAGGCTTGACATAGCCAGATCGCGCTCCTCAGAGAAAGTATCAGGGTCAATTTGCACAGCTAAGTTGTAGAAACGAATAGAGTTCTGTGCACAGAGCATTGACTTGGTGCCTTCATTGGTTTCATAGTAATACTTCGCTAAGCTCTGGTTGCAGCGGGCACGAGGCAAGACATAAAGCATAGAGTCACGATGTGCCAACACAAGACTATCATAAACGGCAACAGCATGACGGGCCCATACAGAAGCCTCTTTGTGGCGACCAGCAGCTTCGCGATCGAGCGCATTCTGGTAATATTCTTGTGCCAGGGCAACAGCAGACTCATCGCCCTTCATCTGTGCAGACAAAGAGGCAACGCCGCATAATGCCAAAACGAGAGTTAAAACCAGATTTTTGATCACGATTTAATAAATTTAGAGTCTTACAAATTTGACGCAAAGGTAAAAACTAATTACGCCGTTAATAACGCATATTTTATTGTGCAAAGATAAGAATTATATTATAAG
>JAUNCV010000202.1 GCA_030526445.1 Bacteroidales bacterium
AGATGCAATGTTTGTCACGGGTCAGCCTTTGCCGCTTCTGAGTCGAGGTGGAATGTCTATTCTTTCGACAAGTGCTTGTTTTGGTATTTTGTTCGGATTGAGTGCTAATATACAAAATGAGCAACGCTTATTGAGCGAAGATCAAAAAACACAAAATTGAATCAATATGAAAGTCATCATAAGTGGAGGCGGTACGGGAGGACATATCTTTCCTGCAGTTTCAATTGCCAATGCCATCAGATTGGCAAAACCAGACACAGAGTTCCTCTTCATTGGAGCCAATGGACGTATGGAGATGGAAAAAGTGCCTGCCGAGGGATATAAAATTATCGGATTGCCAGTAAGAGGTTTTATTCGTCCTTTGTTTCATCCGGGCAACATCGCGGTTTTGTTTGATTTGTGGAAGAGTATTCGAGAAGCGAAGCGGATTATAAGAGATTTTAATCCGGATGTTGCTGTTGGCGTAGGTGGTTATGCCAGTGCAGCCGCTCTTAAGGCAGCCCATGCTTTAGGTGTTCCTTATGTATTGCAAGAGCAAAATGGATTTGCGGGAGTTACCAATCAGAAGTTGGCTCGCAATGCCCGAAAAATTTGTGTGGCTTATCCCGGTATGGAACGTTTCTTTCCTGCCGAGCGTCTTGTTCTTACGGGCAATCCTGTTCGTCAGAAATTGCTCGAATGTACAGTGACGCCAGAAGAGGCACGCAAAAACTTTGGTCTCGATCCTGAACGAAAAACCATTTTTATTACAGGAGGAAGTTTGGGGGCACGATCGGTTAATAATAGTATCGCTGCAGGCCTGAAAAAGTTTGAAGAGGAGGGAATTCAGGTACTTTGGCAAACGGGTAAGGCCGATGGCGACAAGTGGGAAAAGGCGGTAGCTGCTGCTGATGCAAAGTTGGTTCATCCTACGGTATTTGTTTCGGACATGGCGCAGGCTTATCGTGCAGCAGATGTAGTCATTAGTCGCGCTGGTGCAGGAGGTGTCAATGAAGTTTGCCTCTTGGGGAAGGCATCAATTTTGGTACCATTGCCAACCGCGGCAGAAGATCATCAGACGGCCAATGCACGCGTTCTTTCGGCTAATAATGCAGCGATTCTTTGTCCTGATAGTGAAGCACCGCAGAGACTTGTTGATGAGGCCATTGCACTGGTTAATGATCCACAAAGAATTGCTTTGTTCGAAAAAAATGCAAAATTACTTGGAAGGTTTGGCGCTGCCGATACCATTGCTAAGATTGTCATTGAAGAAGCCAACAAAAAATAACAAACAATGCAATATAAGAATATATATTTCGTAGGCGCTGGAGGTATCGGAATGTCGGCTCTGGAACGCTATTTCAATGAAAATGGCTATAAAGTGGGTGGCTACGACAAAACCCCATCGCCACTTACAGAGGCCCTTGTAGCTGAGGGAATTGATATACACTTCGAGGATAATATTGAGGCTGTTGACACAGTTTTTAAGGACCCCGCAAGTACGTTGGTGTGTTATACACCAGCTATTCCCAAAGAACATGGTGAACTTTGCTACTTCCAAAAAAATGGATTTGAGGTAGTGAAGCGAAGCAAGTTGTTGGGACTTATTACTGAACGTTTGCAAGGCCTTTGTGTGGCCGGAACTCATGGTAAGACAACTACGTCGAGTATGATTGCTCACCTGCTCAAGCAAAGTCATGTGGATTGTAATGCTTTTTTGGGAGGAATTCTCAAACCTTACGATTCGAACCTCATGCTTTCGCAGAAGAGTGATTATGCAGTTATCGAGGCCGATGAGTTCGATCGTTCCTTCCATACACTTTCTCCTTATATGGCTGTTATCACCTCGTGCGATCCGGATCATTTGGATATCTATGGTACAGAAGAGGCATATAGGGAAAGCTTCGCGCATTTTGTTTCATTAGTGCGTCCTGGAGGTTTGCTTTTAAAGCATAAAGGTATTAATGTTGATTGTGGACAACTGAACGCTGGTGCTCGCTATGCCGAGTATAGCAGTACTGAAGAGGCAGACTATTATGCTGCGAACATCCGTATCGGTAATGGCACCATTTTATTCGATTTTGTAGCAAGAACAGAGGGCTTGTGTTTCAAGAATCTGGAGGTTGGTGTGCCTGCGCCCATTAATGTAGATAATGCTGTTGCAGCATTGGCAATTGCTATGTTGTGTGGCTGTACAGAGGAAGAGATGCGAGAAGCTCTCAAGAGTTTCGGTGGAGCAAAACGACGTTTTGACTTTTATGTGAAACGTAGTGATTTCGTGCTTATGGATGATTATGCCCATCATCCAGATGAGATAAAGGCCAGTTTGACTTCCGTGGCACAGCTTTTTGCTGGACGAAATGTCACTGTCGTTTTCCAGCCGCATCTTTTCAGTCGTACTCACGATTTGGTGGAAGGCTTTGCGGAGGCTTTAAGTATTCCTCAACGAACCATTTTGCTTCCGATTTATCCTGCTCGAGAGTTGCCTATTCCTGGTGTCACAAGCGAATGGCTGCTTGATAAAATCGACTCTTCTGATAAGTGTGTTGTGCTACAGGGTGAGCTTGTTGAGTACCTCAAGGAGCTTAAGGCTGCAGGAAAACTTGACGTACTTGTCATGATGGGTGCTGGTGTTGATATCGAACGCCTTATTCAACCTGTCAAGGAGGCTTTAGGATAATTCTAATAGTATGTAATTTGTATTTCTTTTCTCGTGCTCAAAATAGCTTTTAAGATCATAGGTTTGTTTCTGCTCTTTGTATATGTAGCAGTGTCCGGCTTCATTTGGAGGCTGGGCAATCCCCCTATGCGTTACAACAAAGTGCAAGTGGTGATTTGCGATTCTTTGGAAGCGCAGTTTATCGAAGCAAAAGATGTTCACACTGCTTTAAGACCAGACTCGGTTAATCCTATTGGCAAGAGCATCGAGGAATATGATACCTATCGTCTTGAAAAGCTAATTAAGCGAAACCCTTTGGTACGCGACGCTCGGTGTTATCATACTCCAGATAGTTCTTTGCGTATCGATGTCTTCCAGCGTCACCCCATATTGCGAATCAAGAGTCAAGCAATG
>JAUNCV010000203.1 GCA_030526445.1 Bacteroidales bacterium
AAGGAAATAGCGGTCGTGGGTCACCATAAGCAGGGTCATGCGGGTGTGACTCAAGTAGTCTTCAAGCCATTCTACCATATCGAGATCAAGGTGATTGGTAGGCTCATCGAGCACGAGGAACTGCGGCTCATCGAGCAAGACATGAGCCAGCGCCAAACGCTTGCGCTGACCACCGCTCAAGTGGCCCACTTTCTGGTTCATATCGGTCAGTTTCAACTTGGTGAGAATGCGGGTGAGTTCCTGCTTTTCGCCACATATTTCGCCCACAGTTTTATCGGGGTCGAACTGCGGATCCTGACTCAGATACTCAACACGCAAGTCTTTGCGCCACACAATGGTGCCCGAGTCGACTCCTTCATCACCGCAAAGCATATTGAGCAATGTGGTTTTGCCCGAACCATTTCGTGCAATAAGGCCAACACGGTCGCCTTCGCAGATGCTGAGTGAAATATTTTCGAACAACACCAAATCACCAAACGACTTGGAGAGCCCATCTATCTGAAGAAAATTTTGTGCCATATACGTTATTAATAATGGGCGCAAATTTAATTATTTTTTACTGAAATTGCAACCGGAACACCCGTTACAGCACAAAAACGAACGATTTTCGGGCCGAAAAACAGCATTTTTCACCGATTGAAATGGCTATTTGCTTTTTTATCAGTATTTTTGTCGCGTAACTTTATGAACTATTTTTTATAATCGAAACAATATGAAAGGAATCGTTCTTGCTGGCGGCAGCGGCACTCGCCTTTACCCTATCACCAAGGGCATCTCGAAGCAGCTGATGCCAATCTATGATAAGCCCATGGTTTATTACCCCATCTCTGTCTTGATGCTTGCTGGCATCCGAGATATTCTTATCATCTCAACTCCTTTCGACTTGCCGGGTTTCAAGCGCTTGCTGGGCGATGGCTCAGACTATGGCGTGCACTTTGAGTATGCAGAGCAGCCATCACCCGATGGATTGGCTCAAGCCTTCACCATCGGCAAAGAATTTATTGGCGATGATGCAGCCTGCCTCGTGTTGGGCGACAACATTTTCCACGGCGCTGGTTTTACCGGCATGCTCAAAGAGGCCGTGCGCACTGCCGAGCAGGAGAAGAAAGCAACTGTGTTTGGCTATTGGGTCAACGATCCGGAGCGATATGGTGTAGCTGAATTTGATAAAGATGGCAACTGCCTCTCTATCGAAGAGAAGCCAGCTAACCCAAAGAGCAACTATGCTGTGGTGGGTCTCTACTTCTACCCTAACAAGGTGGTCGATGTGGCTGCACAAATCAAGCCTTCGGCTCGCGGTGAATATGAAATCACAACGGTGAACCAATGGTTCCTCAACGACGGCGAACTGAAGGTTCAGACCTTAGGCCGAGGTTTCGCATGGCTCGACACAGGCACTCACGATTCTCTCTCCGAGGCTTCTACCTACATTGAGGTCATCGAGAAGCGCCAAGGTCTCAAGGTGGCTTGTCTGGAAGGCATCGCTTATCGTCAGGGTTGGATTGACGAAGAAAAGATGCGCCAGCTGGCTCAGCCAATGATCAAAAATCAGTATGGCCAGTATTTGCTCAAAGTGATCGACGAGATTAAGCGAGACGGAAGACATCCGCTCTAAAAAATACTTCGCTCCAAATTGAAATAAACCATTTTTCAAAGGGTGCATCCAAATCTTTTTCATTTTGGTTTAACCCGCATATATTGAATCGATGAAAAATATTGTAATCACCGGCGGTGCTGGCTTTATCGGAAGCCATGTAGTTCGCCTCTTTGTAAACAAATATCCAGAATACAACATCATCAATCTTGACAAGCTGACCTATGCCGGCAATCTCGCTAACCTCAAGGATATCGAGGACAAGCCTAACTACAAGTTTGTCAAGATGGACATCTGCGACTTCGATGCATTCTATAAACTGATGCAGGACGAACAGATTGACGGAATTGTACATCTGGCAGCAGAGAGCCATGTGGATCGCTCCATTAAGGATCCGTTCACCTTCGCTCGCACCAACGTGATGGGTACCCTATCACTCCTTCAGGCAGCCAAGCTCTATTGGGAAAGTCTGCCGGAAAAGTATGAAGGCAAGCTTTTCTACCATATAAGTACAGATGAAGTTTATGGGGCATTGCCAATGAATCACCCGGAAGGAATTACTCCTCCCTTCACCACCAAGGCATCATCATCTCAGCATCATGTGGCATACGGAGATGATTTCTTCTATGAAACGACAAAGTATAATCCGCATAGTCCATATAGCGCATCAAAAGCAGCAAGCGACCATTTTGTCAGAGCTTATCATGATACGTATGGAATGCCTACCATAGTGACGAATTGCTCCAACAACTATGGACCTTATCAGTTCCCGGAGAAACTGATACCTCTCTTTATCAACAACATCCGCCATCGCAAACCCCTCCCTGTCTATGGCAAGGGCGAGAATGTGCGCGACTGGCTCTTTGTAGAGGACCATGCACGTGCTATTGACCTTATCTTCCATGAGGGAAAAGTAGCCGAAACCTATAACATAGGAGGCTTCAACGAGTGGAAAAATATAGATATAATAAAAGCCCTTATTAGTACGGTAGATCGCCTTCTTGGTCGAGCAGAAGGGGAAGATATGAACTTAATTTCGTATGTTACCGACCGTGCCGGTCATGATATGCGTTACGCCATCGACTCCACAAAACTCCAGAAGGAACTCGGCTGGGAACCAAGCCTGCAGTTTGAGGAGGGCATCGAGAAGACCGTCAGGTGGTATCTCGAAAATGAGGAGTGGCTTGATAATGTAACCTCAGGTGAATATCAACAATACTATTTGAAGATGTATGAAGGTAGGTAGTAGTGTACAGAAAATCAATAGGATAACACCTGTAGGGGGGGGTAAAAAGGAACGTTCCTCCAATCTTGAGCTCTATCGCATCATCTGTATGTTGATGATAGTGGCACACCATTTTGTAGTTAATTCTGGTCTTACATCTGCCGAAG
>JAUNCV010000204.1 GCA_030526445.1 Bacteroidales bacterium
CACCGAGGACTGTAGTCAGCCAAACCGGATGGTTTCTGATAGATTGTAATGCTGCCATTTTGTAGTAAAATATTTATGATTATTATTTATTTTTGTAGCAATTTTATTTGGATTACACCATTTAAAACGCGCGTAATCGGCTGCAAATATACAAAATATATTAATATCTTGGTCAAAAAAAAAGAAAAAAGCACCAAAAACTTATGCCTTTGGTGCTTTTTTGCTATAAAACGGAGGACAAATGTCTCTTTTTTGATTAATTTATTCGTTTAATGTTAGTTTGATGGTCTCTATTTTGGCAGCAGCAGTCTTGGTGATTACCATTTGAATCTTCTCCTCTTCAAGGTTCACAATATCGCCTTCGCGGGGAAATGATTGCAACTCGTGGAGAACTAATCCGGCCAGCGTTTGGTACTCTTCGCTTTCAGGCAGGTCAAGGCCAAGGTCCTCGTTAATTTTACTAATCTCAAGTCGGCCACTTAGTTCATATTCTTTGTCGCTGATTTTCTGTGCTACTAATCGAACCTTGTCGTGTTCGTCTTCAATATCACCAATGATTTCCTCGAATAAATCTTCCATTGTAATAACACCTGCAGTGCCGCCAAACTCATCCACAACCGCTGCAATGCTCTTCTTTTGTTCCATGAGCATACGTAGCACTTTGGGCGCTGCCATTGTTTCTGGAACAAAGGGTATTGGAATGATTTTCTGCTGCCACTGACGTGGTTTTCGAAACATCTCTGATGAGTGTATGTAGCCTACAAGATTGTCAATGTCCTCTTTGTAAACGGGTATTTTTGAATAACCTGTTTCGACAAAAAGATTGTTTAATTTTTGGAAAGTGGCATCGATTGAAATGACGGTCAACTCCGAACGAGGAATCATACAATCTCTCACCTTTACATTGCTAAAATCCAGCGCGTTCTGAAACAGCTTGAGTTCTTGCTGATCATTATCTTCTGAAGCTCCTCCCTTATTGTCGTCATTAGCATTATCATTTCTGTCAATACCTTGCTGAACGAAGTGGTCCAAGTCTGTCTTTGTGAGGTAGCTCTTTTGCTCGCGTGTTACAGGCATACCCAACATTTTTAGAACGCTGTGACTTAGCATGGTAGAGAACGATGATATTGGGTATAAAATCCAATAAATCAAATATAAAGGAAGAGCAAAAATACGCAACATCAGGTTTGGGTTGAGCTTGAAAAGCGACTTCGGCATGTACTCGGCTGTAACCAGAATGATAATAGTCGAGAGCAGGGTCTGAATCAATACAACCAAAAAAGTGTTTTGTGTAATGTATCTTGTAATAGGACCGTCGAGAAGTTCTGCCATAAAAATACCATAGATGATGAGCGCTATGTTGTTGCCCACCAACATGGTGCTGATAAACTTCTCTGAGTGGTTGTAGAAGTAGTTAAGCGCTTTTGCTGTTATGCCTCCATCCTGTTTGTCGAGTTCAAGACGAACACGATTGGCTGATATGAAAGCCATCTCCATGCCTGAAAAGAAGGCACTAAACAGTAGAGTTATGCAGATTGAGGTTAGTAAATACATTATTCTTGATTGTTTTCTCGTGCAGGAAACACGCCGCTTGTCTGGCGGATATTATACTCCGAAAAATCATCGTTTGAGGTAAAGCCATATCCCTCAATGATGTTGTCTTTGCGTTCAATGTGAATAAAAGAATCACTATATACTTGGTGATCCTTCATGTTCCAGAATAGTTCCTCGGTCTGAAAGAGTTCGCCCTGTAGGCTTCGCACCTCTACATTGCCAACGAGGCGCCACAACTGGCGATCCTCCCAGTTATAGGCCGTGTCTGCCACAATGGTCTCGTCCGAAACAAATACAACAGAGTCTCCTTCAGCACGCATTACTTGCTCGAATCGTACTCCTTCGGGAAAGTATTGGTATGGTTCTTTGGCCTCATCTCCGAAACGAGTCCAGTTGGGGGTAATTGCTCGATATTTGATTACGCCCGAATCGCTGATAAGCATTACGACATCGCGCGTTACCATGGCTGGAATCTCGTCTCCCTCTACAGCTTCAGCCTGGCCAATATTCTTGGTTCCACTGCAACTCGCATAAAGGCAAGTGAGCACTGTGAGGCTTATAATTGACAAAATATGTCGCATTTCTATATAAAATTCGCTTAAATATTGATTATTATTACTTCTTGGGCGCAAATATAGACATTTTTTGCTATCTTTGTGGCATAAATATTAAGAAAAATAAAAATGAAGCAATATTTAGAACTTCTTAGCCGAGTTTTGACCGATGGGGTTTGCCGCCAGGACCGTACAGGTACTGGTACACTCAGTGTGTTTGGACATCAAATGCGTTTTAACCTTGCTGATGGCTTCCCTCTTGTAACTACCAAGAAAGTCTTTACGCGAGGTATTATTGAAGAGTTGCTTTGGTTTATTAGTGGTTCGACCAACAAAAAAGTGTTGCAAGAGAAAAACGTTCATATTTGGGATGAATGGGGTGACGACGAGACGGGTGAACTTGGCCCTATTTATGGTCATCAGTGGCGCGCTTGGCAAGACTACGAAGGTGGCAGTATTGATCAGCTTATGAATGTCATTGAGCAGATAAAAAACAATCCACAGAGTCGGCGCCTTATTGTGTCGGCGTGGAATGTGGCTCAGATTGACCAAATGGGTTTGCCTCCTTGTCATTGTTTTTTTCAGTTCTATGTGGCTAATGGCAAACTGTCTCTTCAGCTCTATCAGCGTTCTGCTGACCTTTTTTTAGGGGTTCCATTCAATATCGCAAGCTATGCATTGCTTCTCATGATGGTGGCTCAGGTTACTGGCCTCGAGCCTGGAGAGTTTGTACACACTACGGGCGATACTCATATCTATCTTAACCATATTGATCAGGTGAAACTTCAGTTGAGCCGAACTCCTTTTGCTCTGCCGTCAATGAAGCTTAACCCAGATATTAAAG
>JAUNCV010000205.1 GCA_030526445.1 Bacteroidales bacterium
CAAGGGCAACGTTCTTTCTATGGTATTCGTTGTACTCATGTATCTCATCCTCGGCTATTGCATCGTCACTGGTCTCTGGAAGCTTCGTAAGCAGTAATCATTTTAATGTTCAAATACAAATGGCGCCGAACAGCAATTGTTCAGCGCCATTTCTTATTTTATCCAGATGGGCACGAAGGCGAGTAGTATGCCCATTGTGAGGCTGATGCCTATATAGAGTAGGGCGAGTCCATAATGGCCCGATGATAGGAGAGTGGCAGTCTCATAACTGAAAGTTGAGAAGGTTGTGAGTCCGCCACACAGACCGGTGGTGAGTAGCAATCGTTGTTCGGGCGATGCCTGCCAGTGGCTTTCCATGAGCCAGTAGAGAACGCTGATGAGCAGGCTGCCAATCAGGTTGACCACGAGTGTGGGCCACGGAAAAATGATCGAGGCGTAGCGCGGATGGCATTGCATGTGTCTCCACCACATTGATACCATAAAGCGCAGCACACTGCCCATGCCGCCACCTATGAATACAAATAAGAGTTCTCTCATATAGAAAAATAAAAAGAGTCAGAATCCTGTTGGGTTCCGACTCTTGTTTTCCCGAAGGGCTTTATTTATGCCTCGGTGATAGCCTCGTTAGGGCAGGTAGCCTCACAAGCGCCGCAGTCGATGCAAGCATCAGCGTCGATAGTGTAAACATCACCCTCCTTGATTGCCTCTACTGGGCACTCACCGATACATGAGCCGCAAGCTACACACTTGTCAGCAGCAATTACTCTAGCCATAATTATTAAATTTTATAATGTTTGTTAAACAAAAGTTGTAAAAGTTTTGCCGCAAAGATAGCCCTTTGGCGGGCTCGATACAACATTTTTGTCCGAAATTTGCAAAAAAAGGGCTTTTTTTTCGATATTTTGCTCCAATTGTCTTAAATTTGCCCATCGAAAGAGCCATTCATTGGCTTTTGTCTTATGCAAATCTACATAAATTTCATATACACATGATCAGTTTTATTATTGCGTTATTGGTTCTTGTGGGCGGTTATTTCACCTACGGCCGTTATGTGAGCCGTGTCTTTGGCCCCGATTCTCGCCAGACTCCATGCTACACTCAGCAGGATGGCGTTGACTATATGCCTATGCCAACATGGAAGGTTTATATGATTCAGTTTCTCAACATTGCGGGTCTGGGTCCCATCTTTGGTGCCATTATGGGCGCCAAGTTCGGCACGGCTTCATATCTTTGGATTGTGCTGGGCACTATCTTTGCAGGTGCTGTGCACGATTATCTCAGTGGCATGATCTCTATCCGTATGAATGGTGCATCTTTGCCTCAGATCATTGGCCTGTTCTTGGGCAAGCGTGCCCGCATGGCCATGTGTCTTTTCACCTCTGTTCTCATGATTCTTGTGGGTGCGGTGTTTGTGAGCGGTCCGGCCGAGCTTCTTGGCAATATGACTGCCAGTTGGGGCTTGGGCACATTCGCCTGGATTGGTCTCATCTTCATATATTATATTGTGGCCACACTCTGTCCTGTCGATAAGATCATTGGCAAAATCTATCCATTCTTTGCCTTCTGTCTCATCTTCATGGCCATTGGTCTGTTGGGTTACATGCTCATCAATCAGCCAGCTTTGCCCGAGTTGTGGGAGAGTTCTTCGTTCATCAACAAGTCGTGGGAGAGTCATTCAATCTTCCCCATGATGTTCATCACCATTGCCTGTGGCGCTATTTCGGGCTTCCATGCCACACAGTCACCACTCATGGCTCGATGCATCAAGAGCGAAGCCATGGGTCGTCGCTGCTTCTATGGCGCCATGGTGACCGAAGGCATTGTGGCACTTATCTGGGCTGCAGCTGCTACTTATTTCTTTGGCGAAAATGGCATTGTCAACGAGGCTACTGGCAAGGCTTATACTGGCGCCTTTGTGGCATCGAGTGTGTGCAATAACTGGCTCGGCATTGTGGGTGGCATTCTGGCAACCATGGGCATTGCGGTGGCTCCTATCACCAGCGGTGATACAGCCTTGCGCAGCGGTCGTCTCATTGTGGCCGATTTCTTCAAGATCGAGCAGCATTCCATGAAGCGTCGTCTCTACATCGCCATTCCTATGTTTGTGCTCACCGCAGCTGTGCTTGTCTGGAGCATCGAAGACAAGAATGGCTTCAACATTCTTTGGCGCTATTTCGCTTGGTGCAACCAGGCGCTGTCGGTATTCACTTTGTGGGCCATTACTGTTTACCTGATGCGCGAAAAGAAGAATTGGGTCATTACTTTCCTTCCTTCTGTTTTCATGACTTGTGTCTGCATCGCCTATATTTTGGTGGCGCCCGAAGGCTTTGGCATTTCGCTCCATGTGGGTGTCTTTGTCAGCATCATCGTCTCAGTAGGCATTGCGGTGGCTTCACTTGTGGGCCATTTCCGCAGCCTGAAGCAAAATAAAGTTTATCCGAAAATTTAATTCTATTTGGCAACAGAACTGACATACGTTCCCGGAGTTGGTCCGAAAAGGGCTGAGCTCTTCGCCAGTGAGATTCATGTCTCTACCGACGAAGAGCTGCTTCACTATTTCCCATACCGTTATGTCGATAAGAGTAAGATCTATCGCATTGCCGATCTTGATGGCAATATGCCGTACATCTTGCTCAAGGGGCAGTTTACGGTGTTCGAAGAGGTGGGGCAGGGCACGCGTGCTCATCGTTTTCGTGCGCTTTTTACCGATGGCAGTGGTGTGGTCGAGTGTCTGTGGTTCCAGGGCATCAAGTGGATCAAGGAGAGCCTGCTCAAGCACAACGACTACCTGGTGTTCGGTCAGCCCAAGATGAACGAGTTCTCTCACACTTTGCAGATCATGCATCCCGAGGTCGAGAGTGCTCAGAAGAAT
>JAUNCV010000017.1:0-5554 GCA_030526445.1 Bacteroidales bacterium
TGTTCGAATGCTTAGTCTCTCTAGAAGCGGACTCGATGCAAATTCCTATCGAGGATGGCGAGGTAGCTATGCGTTGTAACATAATCTGCCTGGACGGCGATATAATCAAAAATCATTCGGCTGGCAATATATCAACCGAAGAGGCAGATGAACTGATCAAGGCTCTCAATGCCGACCCTGTGATGCAAGAACTTGCTGAAGCCAACGGCTTTGAAAAAGGCTCTGTAAAATTCTTTACGGGTGTTAGTTATCGTCACTTATTAAAAATCAAAGGCGGCGATAAACACGTGCACTGTACCCCTCCCCACGATAGAATTGGAAAAGCGTGGAAGGTAGAGCTCCCTTGTGCTGATCTGCCTGGAGGCGTCAAGACATCCGCTTTACTCCGTGCTCTAATTGCACGTAGTCAAGAGGTGCTTAAAGACCATCCGGTTAATCTCAAACGCATCGCTGAAGGAAAAGATCCAGCCAATAGTATTTGGCCATGGTCTTTAGGTTACCGACCAGCCATGCAAACTCTGCAAGAACTTTTCCCAAAACAGATTCACACAGGTGCTGTTATTTCGGCTGTTGACCTTATCTTCGGCATTGGCGTCTATGCAGGACTTGACAAAATTGAAGTGCAAGGAGCTACTGGACTTTTCGACACTAACTATGAAGGAAAAGCGGCTGCTGCACTTGAGCAACTCAAGCAAAAAGATTTTGTCTTCTTACATATGGAGGCAACGGATGAGGCTGGTCATGATGGTGAGGCAGAACTCAAGAAAACTTGTGTAGAGTATATTAATGATCGTGTCTTAAACACCATTCTTGCCGAAATTGAGAAGTGGGAAGAACCCGTGCGTATCGCACTCCTTCCAGATCATCCAACACCTATCCGCTATCGCACCCACACTATGACACCAGTGCCTTTTCTCATTTGGCAGAGCAAGCCATCGGACGATATGAGTATTACCCCCGATGCAGTACTGCAATATGACGAAGATAGCGCTAATCAGGGTGTACTTGGGCTCTTGAAAGAGGACGAATTTATCAAGGCATTCTTAGGTTAAAACAACATTTTGCCTCGAAAACAAAAATTACGAAATTTAGAGGAATATAAAAAATATATGTTTCGATTACTATATTCAGCAAATTCCTTGTAAAAATATCTTATTTATGAAATACTATTCAACCAATCGTCAAGCTCCTGAGGTTTCGCTCAGCGAAGCCGTAATCAAAGGTTTGGCTCCAGATAAGGGTCTTTACATGCCCGAAAAAATAAATCCATTGCCACAGTCATTCTTTGACAATATCGAGAACATGTCTCTTCAGGAAATTGCCTTCGAAGTTGCCAAGAATTTCTTTGGCGAAGACATCCCTGCTGAAGATCTCAAACACATTGTTTACGACACGCTTCAATTTGATATTCCACTCGTTAAAGTCAACGAGAACATCTATAGCCTCGAACTTTATCACGGTCCAACTTGTGCATTCAAGGATGTCGGCGCTCGCTTTATGGCTCGCCTACTTAGCTACTTTGTCAAGCAGAATCCAAGTCAAAAAGGCAATGTGCATGTTTTGGTAGCCACCTCTGGCGATACCGGATCGGCCGTAGCCAACGGCTTCCTCGGTGTATCAGGCATCGATGTGACCGTGCTCTACCCAGAAGGAAAAGTTTCTGAGATTCAGGAGAAGCAGTTTACAACCCTTGGCCAAAATATTACAGCGCTCGAAGTAGATGGTGTGTTCGACGATTGCCAGCGTCTGGTTAAAGAAGCATTCATGGACAGTGAGCTCAACGAGAAGTTCTTCCTCACTTCTGCTAATTCTATTAATGTTGCACGCTTTCTCCCTCAAGCCTTCTACTATTTCTATGCCTATGCACAGCTCAAGAAGACAGGCAAAGCCGACAACGTAGTGGTTTGCGTACCTTCAGGCAATTTCGGTAATATCTGCGCAGGTCTTTTCGGCGCTAAGATGGGCTTGCCTATCAAGCGTTTTATTGCGTCGAACAATGCTAACGACATCTTCTTCCAGTATCTTGGTTCAGGTCACTACAATCCACGTGCCACTCAAGCAACTCTTGCAAATGCTATGGACGTTGGCGACCCTTCAAACTTCGCTCGCATCGTAAATCTCTACGGTGGTGGTCAGCAGAAGGCTGAAAAGATTACACCAGAGGCTGCTCATGCTGCTATTACTGCTGAAATCAGCGGTGCAACCTACAGTGACGAACAGATTAAGTTGGCTATGCAGACCGCTCTCAAGAACGACGGTTATGTATGTGATCCTCATGGTGCTTGTGGCTATCAAGCCCTTATTGACGGACTTAAGACTGGTGAAGTAGGCATCTTCCTCGAGACAGCTCACCCAGCCAAGTTTAAGGATACCGTTGAACCAATTATCGGCCAGCAAGTTGAAATTCCTGCCACCCTGCAGCGTTTCATGGATGGTACCAAACAAACTCAGAAAATGAGCAAGGAATTTGCCGATTTCAAGGCCTTCCTCCTCAATAATCTCTAAACAATCAATAAACAATTGTAATTATGTATAAACGCACCAAAAGCGAACTCTTCAACACCATAACCCACTTTGTAGGGCTCTGCCTCACTGTGTGTATCACGTGGGTCATCCTATGGTTGGGTTATGCAAAAAACTGGGAGATGGCTTTTGGTGCCACATTTTTTACTATTGGCTTGGTCATGATGTACTTGCTTTCGAGCATGTATCACTGGTGGAAACCAGATAGCAAAGGGAAACGAATACTTCGCGTACTTGATCACATCAGTATATATGTATTAATCGCCTCCAGCTATACTCCCATTTGCATGGGTTTAGTTGAAGACGATTATTTGATTTCTGGTTGGGTCTCTTTTGGCATTATCTGGGCTTTGGCTATCACTGGCATTTTCATGAAAATATTCCTATTCGATAGGTTTGCAAAGATTTCTGTGATTCTCTATCTCCTACTTGGATGGTCAATCCTGTTCTTTGCTCAACCAGTGCGTGAATGTCTTACACTTCTTTCAATCATCATGATTTTGCTCGAAGGTGTTGCCTACACTTCTGGTGTTTATTTCTTTGTCAATGACACAGATCCACGTCACCCTTATTATCACGGTATCTGGCATATTTTTGTTGTGCTTGGCACCTTATTCCATTGGGCTGCAGTCTTTGTCATGACACTGGTTCCCGGCACAGGCGACTACTAATTTATCATTCCCGAACCTTTTTTGCCTTTTGTTTCCATATAACCTCGGCCCAATCGGCAGGGGCTTTTTCTATAGGCTCAACCGTAAATTCCGGAATATTATACGATACCATTCTCAAACACTCTAATTCTGGATTTAAGTGAGGTAACTCAAAAGCCTTGTGCGCTTTGCCATTCCTATCAAAATAGGAGAAATAGAGACGTGTGTAGTTATTGTCTCTTCTTCGGCTTTGAAATACAATCCACCTTCCATTGCTACTCCAATTGTGATAACTTTCGGCCCATAAACTATTTGCCTCACGAAGCGAATAGCTGTTTTCTGAAGCAATAGTACGTTGTTCAATACTATCCGACAAAAGAGCAAGGTTGGTCACCCAAAGGTCCGCCTCTGGGTGATAGATATGAAAACAGCCATAGTTACCGACACAGGTGAGCAAATATCGGCCATCGACACTAATTCGCGGCAAAGTTGCACTCATATCTTCTGCCTCAGCATCCAGCACCAGTTCTGGTTCTCCAAAGCTTAGTGTCTTGCTATCAAACTTGCGACGATATACATTGTATTTAATTTCTTTATATCTGCTTGTCACCTCCATCTGTCGGCGAATGCGCTGTTCCGGGTCAAATGGATCTGCATCATGAAATTCGAATGTCGCACAATTATAATAAAGCCACTCCCCATCAGGACTCCAAGTGGGAAATGTCTCAAACAAATTAGGTTCATCGCAAATCGGGATTACTCTTTCATGCTCTACATCAAAAAGCATTAATCCACTTTGACTGTCTTGTACTTCGCTTTTACAACTACCATAGGTGTGATTCTCAAGAAAAGATTTATTGATAGAATAGGCAATCAGATTCATAGAAGGATGCCAAGCTGGATAAACGCCTCCACTCACAGTCGAAGGCACCTTCAAATCATATTTCTGAATTGTGTTACCAACCTTAACCATAGTTCCTGCGAATTCCTCTCGCACATGAAACTGCATTTTCTCTGTACAGAAATTCTGAAACGCATGACAATTCACACAATGCCCACCTTGTGGGTCATCAAGCATCTGATTGTTATAAAATTCAAATTCTTCAGCAGTTGTCAAATCACGTTGACAAAGACTAATATGCTCATAGGTGTTATAGGGAGGAATCAATCGATAGGAAATATATTTATCAATTTCATCAGCTGAAACAAACATACCATAAATGGGATGTTCATACCAACCTGTAGCAGTGTGAGTATATACCTGAACTTTTATCGAATCATTTTTACTTGCCATTAGCATATGATGCCATTCCTTAGGATCAAATGACACCATCCGTTCCCCGCCTGCCAACATTTTTCCTCCAGGATAAATCACACACGCTACACATTGGTCAATGCTATCCCCCTCCACGCAAAAATTGAGTGGAGCTATATTACAAGGAATAGTAATCTCTTTATAGTCTGGCAAAATATTTACCTCAATGCTCGTAGTCTCAAAAACCTTTGGCACCTGAGGATGTTTGCTGCAAGACACAGCAAAGCCGCTTAAGAGAGCACAAAATAGAGGCCAATGTCTATTCATATTATCAGTATGTTCGTTTACCTGTATCTTGATTATAATACCACTCGAATGCTTGAGCATTCATATAGCGAGGCAAAGCACTTTGTTTATCAGTTAGCCGTATATAGTGTTGAACTGCCTTTTCATAACGTTTTCTATTACGAGACAGAATAGCCCAATGCACCGCTATCTGCTGCGCTTCAGGCGTCTCATATTGTTCTTGGCTTAGAACATCGAGCAAGAATGTTTCGCAAAAACCTCTGTCATTGGTCAAAAGGTCATGTCCTGTCATAAAGCGACGCACAGCATCTGTCTCTGTTAGATCAACTTTATAGTCAGCATAAAAAGGATTGCGCCTCAGTAATTTCAAATAGCGTTCAGCCGTCACTTCATCACCTATAGCAAGCATGCTACGATGCATCAGTTTAAGGAAATAGGGTGAAAGACCGTACTCTATCACATCTTCTTGACACCACACAAAAGCAAAGTTCGGAATGCCCAACCAATAGTAGAAATAGGGGGCCGCAGAATGGGCCATGTGAATGGGTAAATCTGTGTTCATCTGAGGTCGAATTCCGCCAATAGGAAAATCGAACGCTTTTTCGCCAAGTTTACCCTGTTGGGCCAATGCCACATCTTTCATCAGCACCATTTGGCGAGTGGGACGTTTCTTGTTCATCAGTTCCAAAACCTCATCCCACCGAGCCTCCTCCATGGCACGAAGCATCTTGAGTTCCGTGTGAAAATTTGCGTTTCTATAATTGAGCATATTGGCGCCCAACAATGAAAGCACACAAACAACCATAGGGAAATATTTTGC
>JAUNCV010000017.1:5564-14690 GCA_030526445.1 Bacteroidales bacterium
CAATGAAAATGTTGCAACCGACTCACCACAGGCAGCAGCATAAGGCTACAAGCCATAATCCAAAATGGCATTTCAAGCAATGTACTGCCTGCCTCCGGGTTCTGAAGCCGATGCCAGCCATACCACAACAAAGGTTCGCGCCAATGCACCGTAGAAGAATGCGCAAAAATACCAACTAATAACAGAACTGACATTAATAAGGCTACAACACTTAACACCCAAACTTTCAGCGGTCTCTTCAAAGATGGCAATAACAATATCAGCAATGCCACAACCGTTCCATACCATCCCAAAAGTGGCATAAACAAAAGCAGATAAAGACCGGGGATTGCCCATGCCATCTTGTTAGAAACTTCTGAAAACTTTGTAGAAGTCCAAACAAGAAAAGCTGTGCAGAACATGCCAAATGTGGGTCCCATCCAATAGCTTGGAGCTTTCAAACAAAAAAGCCAATAGCCTAAATCTGTGATTGAAGCCAACAAAGACAACACCGCTATCATAGGCCACAACAGCCAATAACCCTTGAGGCCAAACGCAAAATTAAAAAACAATGCGCTCATACCCCACAACATCACATAGACAGAAGCTCCTAATATTGGATAATGGCATAACTGTGTGAGCCATTCTCCCACCCATTCACGCACACCACCCGGGTGATAAAATGAAGCATCGCAAGGAGAAAAGTTATGTATAGCATACAACAATTCACCTTGCTGCACATAAAGAACAAGCCATGCATAGATCAGCACCCCCACAATGCCAATCCATGCATAACCGTTTTTATTTATTCTATTACCAAATATCATTTATTTTTCATAAACGCCCTCGCGAGGAAGAGCCTTTTTCAGCGTTGCCATGCCTACACTCATGATAGCAGTAGCTGTGGCCGCCTGCTCCATATAGTCTTGGTATGATTTGTTAAGAATGTCATTTTCTGTGTGCCAAATTTCGCCATAATCAAAACCATAACCTTTGTAATCTTGATTTTTCATACCAACACAAGGCACACCTTTCATACCAAAAATTGATGCATCAGTACCACCAGGAGCAGTTACTTTCTTGCGAGGTTCTGACTTCTCAACTATAAATTCAAAATCCCAAAGATTCTTCATAGGCTCAGCAATCTTCTGCACATCTTCGAGCCAAGCCTCTGGCACTGAGATTCCAGTGCAAGCCGTTGGTCCACCATCACGATTGAAAAGATTAACAATTTTTCCAATCTCCTTCTCATGACGCTTCACATAAGCCTCAGCGCCCCAAAGTCCAAACTCCTCTCCTGCAAAAGCCACAAACTTGATTGTACGCTTTGGTTTCACACCACTTTTAGCAATCATATGTGCCGCACCCAAAACAACACCAATACCGGTTCCACAATCTACTGCACCCGTACCCGTATCGAAGGCATCCAAATGACCCGAGATGATGATAGTCTCCTCTGGATGTTCTGTTCCAGGAATAGTAGCTACCACATTGTGCCACTTGATTGGACCTGGGCGAAAATGGTTTCGAATATCAAATTCAAGCCAAATATCTTGCTTACCCTTCACTGCCGCTTCAATCTTTTCAAACTGACGATAGTCAAGCTTTATGTCGCAGTGATCAGGCAAGGAATCAAAGGTAGTTTTTCGTTCATTGATCATAGGTCGATCATAAAGAGAACGAATTGGAAGTTCTGAGCGCTGAATAAAACCAAGAGCACCAGCATCAATCAAAGCCTGAGCATAAAGACCAGGATGAGTTTTGAGTTCTTTTAATTCGCCTCTCTCAGGACGCTTTCCTTCAGTTCGTGCTTTATCCATAATCTTCTGATTCTCTTCGGCAATTGCTTTATTCTCAGCCTTGATTGCCTCTCTAATTGAATCTTCTTTATGCGAAAAAACAACAGGCCAACCCGAGTTGGTGCCGCCAATCAGCACCCATGCTCCCTTTACCTTACTCTTGATAGCCTCCAATTCTCGTTCACTTTGTGGCTCTATCACAACATGTCCACGAACGCGACCAGCTGTGCCCGATGTATAGGAAGGTGTCGCAAAATGCAATTCTTCATTCACAGCTCCCATAGCTTTACCGAACCATGGACCTCTATCAAAACCAACAGGCAATTCGCCACCCTCCTCAAGATGAGCTTCAATACCCATTTTCTTAAATTCATTGAGCATCCACTGTGCTGCTGATTCATAGGATGCACTACCCAATACACGGCCGCCAAAACGTCCTGTAAGAGTCTGCAGATAGTTCCATGTAGGATTTTCAGATGTTCCCATCAATGCTATGCGACGTTCTGCTTTCAAATCCTGAGCCGAAACTCCCCAAAAGCAAGAACACATCAAAGCTGAAGCTAAAAAGACCTTTAAATTCATTTTCTTTACGATTTATGTTATTTAATTAACACGCAAAAATAATCATTTTTTCGCAAATCTGTACCAATCATGCATAATTATACTCTTTTTTTTCGTTTTTTGCTAAACAAATCATATCTTTGTGCCAAAAAACATAGTAATATGACTGATTGGAAAAGCGCTTTGGCTGGTTTGGGCTCTTCTCCCGACACCTCCAATGAGAGCGAAAACAAAAAAGCTGAGAAGAAAGAAGTTGCTCGTAAAAAACGAGCTGGTGTCGTATATTCAACCAATAGTGACTTTGTATATGACGACGATCAAGCTGATGAGTGCTCCACCTTGCCACCCCATCAGCAAAACCTACATTTACAAATGGAGCGAGCCGGACGTGGCGACAAGACCGTAACGCTGGTCAAAGGCTTTGTGGGAAATTCTGATGACCTCGCATCTCTATGCAAACTACTAAAGCAAAAATGTGGTGTTGGTGGTAGCGTAAAGGATGGTGAAATCATCATGCAAGGAGATTTGCGCACCAAAATTGCCGAAGTTTTACGCAAAGAAAACTATAAGGTAAAAGGATAAAATGAACAAACTAGAGCTTCGAAAACACATTCGCGCCCAATTTCTTGCCAACACATCTGAGCGACATGCAGCTTGGAGCCAATTGTTGTGCCAGAAACTTATCCATCTTGAAACGATACAAAAGGCTCAAGTTATTGCTGCTTTTTGGCCAATGCCCGATGAGGTCGATATACGTCCAGTACTTCATCATCTTTCTAGCCGAGGGAAAAAAATCCTGTTGCCTAAAGTGGTGAATGATGTAGAAATGACTTGGCACAAATTTGAAGGCGAAGAAACTATGCTGCCAGACAGTTTCGGCATTCTTACACCGACAGGTGCCGATTTTGCAGATTACGGCAAAATAGATGTTGTATTGGTTCCAGGACGAGCCTTCGATGCCCAATGCCATCGCATGGGACGAGGCAAAGGATATTATGACCGTTTTCTTTCACTCACTCCGGCGTTTCGCATTGGCATTGGTTTTCCTTATCAATTGGTCGATGAAGTTCCTATTGATCCACATGATTTACCCATGAATATGATTGTCCTATGAAACAGTACTTAAGCAAACGCGAACTCAAGTCATGGGCTGGCGTAATTCTCGGCACTATCATTATGTGTGCGGGATATGTCTTTTTCATAAACCCCTATAACATTGTACCAGGAGGAGTTTACGGCGCTAGCATCGTACTTCACAACTTGTTTCCCAACATTCAGGTTGGCACATTTGGATATTTCTTTGATATTCCATTGCTCCTTCTTTCTGTGTGGCTTTTAGGTGCCAAGCTTGGAATCAAAACCCTTGTAGCCGCCTTGAGCACGCCTGTTATCATGAATTTCATCTCATGGTTGGTTTATCCAAATGAGGAGGCGCTCATGAGCCTTGATCCATCTCTCATATGCGGCGGTCGCTTCGACATGAGCAACCACCTCATGCTTTCGGTTGCAGTGGGTTCTCTGGTCATTGGTGTAGGTTGTGGACTCATTGTTCGTAGCGGCGCTACATCGGGTGGAACTGACATTGTAGGCATGCTCTTGCAAAAATACGCGCATATTCGTTTCTCTCAAGGCATTATGATGGCCGATGGCTGCGTCGTACTTTTTGGTCTCATTGTTCTTAGTTTTATGAGCGAAGACGGCAATGGTCTCATTCTCTCGCTCTATTCGCTTATTGCCATCTACCTCATCTCACGCTCCATCTCATTTACTCTCAACGGACGTAACGATAGCAAGATGGTATTTGTCATCAGCAATGCCGACCTAACTACACTACACAATTATATACTAAAAGACCTCGACCGCACAGCTACCCTTGTCAAAAGTTCGGGTCTCTATACGGGCGAGGACAAAGAAATGCTTTGCATTGTTGTGAGCTACAAAGAGGTAATGCGACTCAAACAAGTAGTCAAACAAGCAGACCCACAAGCTTTTGTCATCGTGACCGATGCCTATGACACTTATGGTGATGGCTGGAAATCATTGCCCGATCTCAACGAGCTTGTGCCAGAGTAAGGGCCGACATTCTATTCAGTTTTCGTACCTGATAGATGAGCAAACTTACAGCCAAAATGGTTGAGAGAGCATCACTAATGGCAAATGACCACCAAATGCCATAGACACCATTTTCGCCATTAGCAACAAAGACTTTCGGTAAGAATACAAGCAATGGAACAAGGAAGAGCATCTGACGTGTTGTTGAAAGGAAGATGCTCTTCTTTGCTTTTCTTATACTCTGAAAGAATGAATTAGTGATCATCTGTCCACCAACAAATGGGAAGACACACATCACAATTCTCAAGGCAGGAACACAAAGTTCCATCATGTGTGGGTCGTTGGTAAAGCATGCAGCCAGCTGAGCAGGGAAGAGCATCACAATGATAAAGAAAAAGGTCATCACAGCGGTAGCACAAGCATACGCATACTTAAGCACGCCCGTAACACGATGAAACAATCGTGCTCCCATATTAAAGCCAACTATTGGCTGCATACCCTGAGAGAAACCCATTACCAACATGACCGAAAGCATAGCCATACGATTTACAATGCCATAAACACCCACATATGAATCACCCTCAGCACCGCCTTGTTCCATAAGGCCACGGTTAATGAGAATAACGACAATACACGAACATGTCTGGAAGAAGAAAGGGCTCAAACCAATAGAGAGAATCTCTTTGATGATATCCATTCGGAGAATGAGTGCCGAACGCGAGAAGTGCACATAGTTCTTCTTATCCATAAAGAAACGTGCATTATGCACCCACGCACAGCATTGGCCCAGAATGGTTGCCAAAGCAGCACCACGCATACCCCATCCAAAACCAAAGATGAAGAGCGCATCGAGCACAATATTTGCCACAACTGCTATGAGCTGGCCTTGCATCGCTCGCTTTGGGTTGCCGGTCGAACGCAATTGGTCGTTCATACCCAAAAATGTATGAGTTATAACGTTACCAGCAAGAATTATCTGCATATAGTCGCGAGCATAAGGCAAAGTAACATCGCTCGCTCCAAACAATCGAAGAATAGGATCCAAGAAAATAAGACCAAAGAAAGTAAGCAACAAGCCAATAGTAACATCAAGGCGCATAACGTTGCCAAAAATCATGATTGCCTTATGTTGGTTACCTTCGCCCATAGCGACCGACACCTGTGCGCCACCACCTACGCCCACCATAGCGCCAAAGGCTGCACTGATGTTCATGAGCGGGAAGGTGATAGCTAAGCCTGCAATGGCCATAGGGTCAACACCACGACCAATGAAAATGCTATCACAAATGTTATAAATGGAACTAGCAGCCATACCTATGATACTGGGAGTTGCAAACTGCCACAGCAATTTGCTTACCGGACGTGTGGCCAACTGCTTGCTCTTTTCGTCATTATATCGTAGAGCAGTTTCTGCATTAAGTTGTTCTTCTGTCATAAAAATAGTGAATTATAAACAATTTGGGGCTGCAAAATTGATGCTTTATTTTCAATAAAACAAATTTTGCAACCCCTTTTCTTATTCGAATATGCTTCTTTGCGCCCCAAATAGCAAGTGACTCTATCAAAACAGCCTCACTAACATGGACTTTTTTGAAGCCTTATTCCACGGTAACACTCTTTGCCAAATTACGAGGCATATCAACATTCAAGCCTTTCATAACTGCCACATGATAAGCCAGCAACTGCATAGGCAGCACGCTCAACAACGGCTCTAATGCTTGCAGGGTTTCTGGCACCTCAATAACCTCTTGGGCTATGTGGCTAATCTCCTCATCTCCCTGGGTCACAATGGCCAAGATACGTCCTTTTCGGCTTTGCACCTCTTGCATATTCGAAATAATTTTGTGATACAATTCGTGATGCGTTGCCAAAAAGACGATTGGCATCTCCTCGTCAACGAGCGCAATAGGTCCATGTTTCATTTCAGCAGCCGGATAGCCTTCGGCATGAATATAGCTGATTTCCTTAAGTTTCAATGCACCCTCGAGCGCCACAGGGTAATTATATCCACGACCTAAATACAAGAAATTTCGCGCATAAGTAAAGTGAGCCGAAAGCTGGCAAATAGCTTCATTTTGCTTAAGCACCTCTCCCATTTTTGCCGGTATCTGCATCAACTCGTGACAAGTGCGCTGGAATTTCTCTTCACTTAGAGTGCCCAAAGCCCTACCCAATGCCAAAGCCAGCAAAGTCAGTACTGTTACTTGTCCTGTGAAGGCTTTAGTTGATGCTACTCCAATTTCAGGACCCACGTGTATGTAAATGCCTGTATCTGCAGCACGCGCTATGCTCGAGCCCACACCATTCACAATTCCAAAAACAAGCGCTCCCTGCTCTTTGGCCAGTTGAATAGCAGCCAGTGTGTCTGCCGTTTCGCCCGACTGAGATATGGCAATGACCACGTCATCTTTTTCGATAACAGGATTTCTGTAACGGAACTCTGAAGCATACTCCACTTCAACGCGAATGCGACACATCTCTTCAATGAGCTGTTTGCCAATGAGGCCAGCGTGCCATGAGGTGCCGCAAGCCACAATGATCACATGGCGTGCCCTGATTAGTTTTGCTTTGAAGTTTTGCAAAGCAGAAAGCTTCACATCATAGGAGCCATCTTCCAGGTGCACCAAGCGTCCACGCATACAGTTTTCAATGCAATTAGGCTGATCAAAAATCTCCTTGATCATAAAGTGTGGAAATCCACCTTTGGTCAATGCTGAAATATCCAGATCCACTTCTTTCACATCTACCTGAGCCAAAGTCTGGTCCAGATTTAGTATCTCAACCTCGTGATTCAGACGCACGTCTGCCACCTGCTCATCGTCCAGATAAATCACCTTATGCGTATAGCTCACAATGGGGGTAGCATCACTTCCTATAAAGAACTCTTCGTTTCCCTCACCAATGCCAATCACTAAGGGCGAAGCTTTGCGTGCACAGATGACGTGAGCATGATCCTGCTGCTCCATCACCACAATGGCATAAGCACCAATAGCTTTATTGAGCGCCTGCATCACCGCCATACGAAGATCGTGTCCATGCTGCTGGTAATAAAGGTCTATAAGATTACAAAGCACCTCAGTATCTGTCTGGCTCTGAAAAGTATAGCCACGATCCATGAGCTGATCCTTGAGCTCTTTGTAGTTTTCTATAATGCCATTGTGCACCAACACAACATCTCCACTCATCGAAACATGCGGGTGAGCATTAGCCACCGAGGGTTCTCCATGCGTAGCCCAACGCGTATGACCTATTCCCGATACCGTCACATGGTCCTGATACATTACCTCGTCAGGGATAGCGGCTTCAAGATTCGCCACCTTGCCCTTAGCCTTGAACAGGTTGAAACCCTTGCCTTGTCCTGTATTCAGCACAATTCCGGCCGAGTCATAGCCTCTGTATTCCAGTTGGTGTAACCCTTTGATGAGAATTTGGGCAGCCGACTGACTGCCCAAATATCCTACAATTCCACACATAGTTTATATCATTAATACTCATCCCAAGCCTTGATGGCCAAATCGTCCATACTCATGGTGGTGAATGCCTGAATAAAGGCCGATGCCAAACGCTCGTTGGTGATAAGCGGAATGTTAAAATCGATAGCTGCTCGACGAATCTGATAACCGTTCGAAAGTTCTCGTGAAGAGAGATTCTTCGGAATGTTGATTACCATATCAATCTGCTTTTGTCTGATCATATCATGAGCCTGTGGCTGCTGCTCTTCACTTGGCCAGTAAACCAAGGTACAAGGCACTCCATTCTCTACCAAATAGCGATAGCTGCCGCCAGTAGCATAAAGTTCATAGCCCTTATCGGCCAACATGCGGCAAGGTTTCAACAAAGCTGCCTTCTGCTTAGCATCGCCCGAAGAAATAAGCACACGCTTCTCAGGAATACGCAAACCTACAGAGAGCATGCTCTTTAAGATAGCTGCATTGGTATCATCACCCAGGCAGCCCACTTCGCCAGTAGAACTCATATCTACACCCAAAACAGGATCGGCCTTCTGCAGACGACTGAATGAGAATTGCGAAGCCTTAATACCTACATAATCCAGATCGAATTCGTTTTTGGTAGGACGTTCATAAGGCACACCCATCATGATTTTCGATGCCAGTTCAATGAGGTTGAGCTTAAGCACCTTGCTCACAAATGGGAATGAACGCGAAGCTCGCAAGTTACACTCAATGACCATAATGTCATTATCACGCGCCATAAACTGAATGTTGAATGGACCCGAAATGTGCAGTTCCTGCGCAATCTTTTTGGCAACCTTCTTGATTCGACGCATCGTCTCAACATAAAGTTTCTGAGGTGGGAACTGAATGGTAGCGTCACCCGAGTGCACACCAGCATACTCTACATGCTCACTGATAGCATAAGCAACAATTTCGCCCTTATCTGCAACAGCATCCATCTCAATCTCCTTAGCGCCTTCAATGAAGCGAGAAATCACCACTGGATGTTTCTGGCTCACGTTGGCTGCCATCTCAAGGAAACGCACCAATTCTTCCTGATTTGAGCAGACATTCATCGCTGCACCCGAAAGAACATAACTTGGACGAACCAGTACAGGGAAGCCCACCTGGTCAATAAAGGCATTAACATCCTCCATGTTGGTCAATTCCTTCCAGGCTGGCTGCACAACGCCAATACGGTCGCACATGCTCGAGAACTTCTGTCGATCTTCGGCATTGTCAATATATTGTGCCTGCGTACCCAGAATAGGCACTTTCTG
>JAUNCV010000017.1:14700-19222 GCA_030526445.1 Bacteroidales bacterium
CTGCTCGTCGAGACGCATAGCCAAATTGTTCGGAATCTGGCCGCCCACACTAAGGATAACACCATGAGGCTGCTCCAGATCAATGATATCCATCACACGCTCGAAAGTGAGTTCGTCAAAATATAGACGATCGCACATATCATAGTCGGTCGAAACAGTCTCTGGATTGTAGTTCACCATAACACTCTGATATCCTTGCTTACGCGCAGTCTGCAAAGCGTTGACCGAACACCAGTCGAACTCAACCGACGAACCGATGCGATACGCACCCGAACCCAACACAATCACGCTGCCCTTATCGAGCTGAATGTCATGAGCTACACCACTATAAGTGAGATACAAATAGTTGGTCTGAGCAGGGAATTCGCCTGCCAGTGTGTCAATCTGCTTCACCACTGGCACAATGCCCAATTCCTTTCGGCGATTACGCACTTGCAACATTTCTTCTCCATCGCCCAAAACGGCTCGAGCTATCTGGAAATCGCTGAAGCCCTTACGCTTAGCATCTTTCAAAAGTTCAGCAGGCACATCGTTAATATTCTGATAAGTAGCAAGTTCCTCATCAGTCTTTACAATGCCCATAAGTTTCTGCAAGAACCATTTATCGATCTTTGTGAGGTCATGAATCTGGTCAACGCTATAACCAGCCTTCATCGCCTTCGAAATCACAAATACTCGCTTATCGGTAGGTTCGCGCAAAGCCTTATCTACATCTGGCACAACAAGTTCCTTGTTGCCTACAAAACCATGCATGCCCTGGCCAATCATACGCAAGCCTTTCTGAATAGCCTCTTCAAAGGTGCGACCAATAGCCATTACTTCGCCAACACTCTTCATGCTCGAACCAAGCTCTCGATCCACACCCTGGAACTTACCCAAGTCCCAACGTGGAATTTTGCACACCACATAATCGAGTGCTGGCTCGAAGAAGGCTGAAGTGGTTTTGGTGACCGAATTGCGGAGGTCGAACAAGCCATAGCCCAAGCCCAACTTTGCAGCCACAAACGCGAGCGGATAACCAGTTGCCTTCGAAGCCAGAGCCGAAGAGCGCGACAGACGGGCATTTACCTCGATGACGCGATAATCCTCTGAGTTGGGGTCATAGGCATACTGCACGTTACACTCACCCACAATACCAATATGACGAATAATCTTGATTGACAATTCGCGCAATTTGTGGTAGTCTCTGTTCGAAAGAGTTTGCGAAGGAGCCACAACAATACTCTCACCGGTATGAATGCCCAATGGGTCGAAATTCTCCATATTACATACGGTGATACAGTTATCGAAGCGGTCGCGAACCACCTCATACTCAACCTCTTTCCAGCCTTTCAAGCTCTTTTCAACCAAAATCTGTGGAGAGAAGCTGAGGGCCTTGGTGCCAATAGTGACAAGTTGCTCTTCATTGTCGCAGAAACCCGAACCGAGACCACCCAAAGCATAGGCTGCACGAATAATGACAGGATAACCCAAATCGTTGGCTGCCTGTTTAGCTTCGTCAAGCGTGTTGCATGCATGGCTCTTGATAGTACTTACATTGATCTCGTCAAGCTTCTCAACAAAGAGCTCGCGGTCTTCGGTATCAATAATGGCCTGCACAGGTGTACCCAACACCTGAACTCCATTCTTTTCAAGCACACCACTCTTATACAGTTCCACACCACAGTTGAGCGCAGTCTGTCCACCAAAGCTGAGCAAGATGCCATCAGGGCGCTCTTTCTCAATTACTTTTTCTACGAAATATGGGGTTACAGGAAGGAAATAAACTCTGTCGGCCACACCCTCCGAGGTCTGAACGGTAGCAATATTCGGATTGATGAGCACACTCTGAATGCCCTCCTCTTTCAGTGCCTTAAGCGCCTGACTTCCGGAGTAGTCGAACTCACCTGCCTCACCAATTTTAAGAGCACCAGAGCCGAGCAGCAATACTTTCTTAATATCTTGTGACATAAATGTTGCGTTAATTAAAGAAGTGAAAAGAACTGACCAAAAATGAACTCTGTATCGGTTGGACCCGAGCAAGCCTCAGGATGGAACTGAGCCGAGAACCAAGGCATAGTTTTGTGTCGAATACCTTCGTTCGAACCATCGTTCATATTAACAAAGAGTGGCTCCCAATCGGCAGGAATAGTTTCATTATTTACGGCATAACCATGGTTTTGCGAAGTAATGAAACACTTTTCGGTTGGCTGTCCATTCTCCATGAGTCGCACAGGCTGGTTATGGCCTCTATGTCCATACTTAAGTTTCTCAACCTTGGCACCCGCTGCCAACGACAAAATCTGGTTGCCCATGCAAATTCCATAAATTGGCTTACCGCACTTCATAAACTCGCGCACATGCTCCACGGTTTTGCCGCACAAATTGGGGTCGCCAGGGCCGTTACTGATAAAGAGGCCATCAAACGACTCACCCAACGCATTGAAGTCACAATCCCAGGGCACTACAGTAATGCTTACGTCATATTTCAGCAATTCGCGAATGATGTTCTGCTTCACGCCCATATCCACCAGGCAAACCTTTTTCTGGCCATTACCATAGTGCTCAATCTCCTGGGTGCTCACTATAGCCACCTGATTCACGAGATTTGGATCTTCGAATGGAATATCTTCGCCGTCCTCGAAAATAATTTTTCCGGGAACAGAACCATGCTCACGCAACACTTTTGTCAATTCGCGAGTATCAATTCCCTCAATACCTACAATTTTCTCCTCTTTGAGCCATTGGCTCAAGCTTCGGTTGGCGTTCCAGTGGCTGTATTCCTCTGAGTAGTCGCTCACAACCAAAGCACGCACATGTATGTGGTCACTCTCATAAAACGACGAAAGTCCATTAGCCTCTTCCGAAGCTGATGGAACGCCATAATTACCCACCAAGGGGAATGTCATCACTAAAATCTGTCCGCTGTACGAAGGGTCGGTCAAACTCTCAGGATAGCCCATCATGGCGGTGTTGAATACAACCTCGCCATTCACAGCCTTTTCATAGCCAAAACTGGTACCATGGAACTGCTGTCCACTTTCGAGCACCAATGTCACATTTCGCTTAGTTTTCATACGCCGAAATCTCGTTTCAAATTGTATAACGATTTATTATTTCGGGATGCAAAAGTACATTTTTAAACTCAATCTACAAACTTTTGTACTATTTTTCTTATTTATCCTATCATTTTTCTTTTCCAAAAGGGGCGTATTTTTTTATTTTGCAACTTATATTTTTCAATTATTCATTCATTTTTACAATCACAAAAATACTTCCGAAAAGTTGCTCTCCAACACCTGTTTCTAAACCAATTTTTCTTCGAATAAAAAAAATAAGAGGCTGTCATCACGACAGCCTCTTATCTCATTACCTTAAATCTAATACCATGAAAAACACACCGCAAAGATACGAACCTTTACAAGAATGTGCAAGTATTTGATCAATTTTATTATAATTATGCCATTTTTTGAGCGAATACCGAGAAAAATGACAAATTAAGTTTTCAAATCTTAGCAATAATCCTTCAAAATTGGCGAAGAAATATTGTCTCATTCGGCATTAATCATGATGATAGGGCTCTCCTTTCATGATGGTAAATGCTCTATAAATCTGTTCAACCAGGAAAAGACGAACCATCTGGTGCGAAAAAGTCATCTTCGAAAGTGATATTTTTCCCTGAGCAGCATCATACACACGCTGCGAAAAGCCGTAAGGGCCACCAATGAGGAAAACCAAACGCTTTGGAATGGTGTGCATCTTCTGCTCCAGATACTGACTGAATTCGCGCGAAGTGAATTCCTTGCCTTTTTCGTCAAGCAAGACAAGTACATCGCCGGGCAGCATGCGGTCGAAAAGCATATCGGCCTCTTTCTCTTTCTGCTGCTCCTCTGAGAGGTTCTTGGCATTCTTGAGATCTGGAATCTCTTCAATACTGAAGGGAACATAATGAGTGAGGCGATTCTGGTAATCACCAATCGCCTCTTGAAACAGTTTGCCGGTTGTCTTACCGGTAAAGAATACGTGAATCTTCAACTTTTATCCTTCAACTTTAACCATTAACCTTCATCTTGCCCGCCTTGAGGGTATTCTTCATCAACGAGCAAATAGTCATCGGACCTACGCCACCTGGCACAGGTGTGATAAACGAACACTTTGGCGCAACTTCGTCAAACTTAACATCTCCCTTGAGCTTAAATCCGCTCTTTTTCGAAGCGTCAGGCACACGGGTAGTGCCCACATCAATAACGGTTGCACCCTCTTTCACCATATCGGCAGTAACAAATTCGGGCTGGCCGATGGCTGCAATAAGAATGTCGGCCGAAGCGCAAATCTCTTTCAGGTTTTCCGAAGCGCTATGGCACACAGTTACGGTGGCATTACCCGGGTAGCTCTTCTGCATCATGAGCGAAGCCACTGGCTTGCCCACAATATTGCTTCGGCCCAGCACTACGCAATGCTTGCCTTTGGTGTCAATATGATAACGCTCAAGGAGATCCATAATACCCATAGGTGTAGCACTTACGAAGCAAGGAAGACCAAT
>JAUNCV010000206.1 GCA_030526445.1 Bacteroidales bacterium
TATTTCAAAGATAACGGACTAATTATAAACAACAGAGTCCTGCATCCCAAGCTGGTTGAGGAACTTGGGCTCAATGATTATAACTTCGTCTTGCAACATTTATCTAATCCAAGGGGAAAAATCTATATTGATGATAAGGGCGTATATATTATCAAAGCATTTCAACTTAAACACCCAGAATTCAGAAGATCTCTTTTTGAATGTGCAGAAGAAGATATTGTACCTGTAAAAGAATTCTATCCATTTGATGGTAATTCTGCGCTTTTCAGACATTGGGAACATTTGGATAGATTCAAATCCAATGCGTTTATTGAATTGAAGTCTAAGCCATTGAAGTAGCATCGATGTGATAAACTTGTCATGGGAACCAGGTTAATTAATTCCAACGACGAGAGCATGAAGTCAATAAAACAATAAAGCATCGCATGGTTGTGCGATGCTTTTATTTTCCCAAAGCGAATGCGTGTGGCCCTTTACACTGCTGTGTGATACAACTGGCGGGACTTTGCCTTGCACGAGTGTATCATGCCTTACACGTCTTAGTTTCGACGACGCAAAGATAGCGATTATTCTTCATTTCATCAGAATTTTGCGTCACTTTCAGTACCATTTTGTGGCAAAAAACACCAAAACTTAGTCTGAAACAATATTTTTTATGACCCACAAACCGCATTTTCAGTCAGTAACCTTTGGTTATTCGGCTAAACGCTTTATATTTGCACGCGTAAAAATATACTTATGGCAGCGCAACGTTTCTTTTACTCATCTACCATTACAGACTTCCTCCAGAAGCCTGCTGATGCTATTGTGGGTGTCCTGGCACAAATGGATACTCACGACATTAACCAAGAAACTACCAATTCTTGGGTCGAGGAGATTGAGACACTGAAGCACTGCCTCCAGCCTTATTGTGATCATGGTAGTCTGTATTTTGAATATAATATTCCCCGCATGGGACGTCGTGCTGACGTGATTGCTGTGATTGATGATGTGGTATTTATTCTTGAATACAAGACTAGTGAAAGTAAATTTACTCGAGATGCTATAGTGCAGGTTTGGGATTATGCACTCGACCTCAAAAATTTTCAAGAGGGAAGCCGAGACCGTATCATGATTCCAGTCTTGGTGGCGCCTAATGAGAAGGATAGTCACTGTCATTTCAATCTGAAGCACTTCGAAGATCAGGTCTATGAACCACTTTGTTCTAATGCAAACCGTTTGGGCGAATGTCTTGCGAAGGTATTAAACGAGGTTTCACATTCGAATACTTGGAGTGCAGAGTATGACGACCAATGGGCCAAGAGTGGATACGAACCAACACCGACTATTATAGAGGCTGCTGTGGCTCTTTATGAAGAGAACACTGTGGAGGATATTACAAAGCATGGAGGTGACATAGACCATGCTGCAGAAGAGTTGCGTCAAATCATCGAATCTTGTAGGGCCAACAATCGCAAGGCAATCTGCTTCGTTACTGGTGTCCCCGGAGCTGGCAAGACCCTTATCGGTCTTAACACTGCAATTGATCAGTTCAATCGTGGAGAGAAGGCTGTCTATCTCTCGGGAAACTTCCCACTTGTTGAGGTGCTGCAAGAGGCTCTGGCACGTGACTTTATTCGACGCGAAAAGATTATTGCAAAGAAAGAGGGTCGTAAGCCTTGTTCAAAGGAGGAGGCTAAGAGTAAAGTGAAGGCATTTATCCAAATGATTCATCATTACCGAGACCTCTATCTGGAAGGGACAGAAGTCAAAGAAGGCAAGATAGAGCCCATTGAGGGGTATTTTCAGAGCCACACAGATAAGTCTTACATACCTGTTGAGCATGTGGCAATCTTCGACGAAGCTCAGCGAGCTTGGACCGCAGAGGAGTTAAAGCGTTTCATGCGTGAAAAGAAAGGTATCAAAGACTTTCCTTATAGTGAGCCTGAGTATCTTATTTCTTGCATGGACCGCCAACTTGATTGGGGTGTAGTGGTCTGCCTTGTGGGCAATGGGCAAGCCATCAATAAGGGTGAGGCTGGTTTTACTGAGTGGATTGAGAGTATTCATCGCAGTTTTCCAACTTGGGATGTTTATATGTCTGAATACCTCCTGCATTCGGGCGATGTTCAAAACTCAGAACTGGCCTTGATAAAACCACAGTTGATCACTAAAGAGGACCTTCACCTGAAAATGTCAATGCGTTCGTTCCGCTCTGAGAAGGTAAGTATCTTTGTAAACCAGTTACTTGCTTTGCAGAAAGAGGAGGCCCAAGCTACCTTGCAGAAATTGGGCGATTATCCAATTGTATTGACCCGATCTCTTGACGATGCTAAAGCTTGGCTTCGCAGTCATGCCCGTGGCAGCGAGCGTTTCGGTCTATTAGCTAGTAGTAAGGCAGAACGTCTTAAAGCCATTTCAATCAATGTGCGATACCAGCCGAATTTTGTACACTGGTTTTTGGAGGACGATACCGATATTCGCTCAAGCAATGCTCTCGAAGATACTCTGACAGAATTCAAAGTGCAAGGTCTTGAAATAGACTGGGCTTGTGTGGCTTGGGATGCTGATCTTCGTCTGAGCAAAGATGGAAAATCGTGGTTGCATTATCAACTCAGAAGCGGAACTAATTGGCAGAATATTAACAAGCCAATTAACCAAGAATATCAAATCAACGCTTATCGCGTGCTTCTCACTCGAGCTCGACAAGGCATGGTAATCGTCATACCAAACGGAGACTATGGCGTTCCGCCTGACGAAACTCGTAAACCAGAGTGGTATGATGGTATTTATAATTACTTGAAAGATTTGGGAATCAAGGAAATATAGAAACATTATGGACGTAGTTTCATTCTTCGCAGGCTGTGGAGGGCTTGACCTGGGTTTCG
>JAUNCV010000018.1:0-9588 GCA_030526445.1 Bacteroidales bacterium
TCCAAATATAGCATATACTTTTTTGCATTTTTTGTGCAATCGGTTGTTGTTTCATTATTTTTTGACATTTACGAAAAACAAAATAGTATATTTATACGCTAAAAAAACACATTTGACCCTACTTTTGCCTCAAAATCGGGCAAAAATAGGGTCAAAATTAAGTTATCAACACTTTTTAACGAATTTTGTGTTTTCTATGCTTATCGCATACAAATCATTCCTCAGGCAGGAACATTGGGTCCCATGCAGGGAGAAGTGTTGGCTTTTGCTTTGCCATTTTGAGATACTTCTCTTCAACATATTTGCGATTTACCACAAGGCGGAACATATAGTTATCGAACCACTCATCGGTCATAATAAGGTGGCCCTGGTAGCCAGAAGTAGCTCCCCAAGAGTTTTCAACCATCCACTTCTTGCACTTGAGGTCAGTAGCAGTGGTGTCAACATCAACAGCGACGAGAGTCATGGCGTGGCTGGAACCTGAAGCGTGGGTCTGCACTCGCTGGCTCTTATTCATACCAAAGGTGGTACCAAGAAGGCACTCATAGTCGAAGTTGTCAAGACGCAGTGTACCATCTTTGCGATTCAAGAACTTGCCCACATCGCAAGAGAAATACATAGCTGTGCTATCTTTGATTGAAGCAACAGCCATAGGCTTGATTTCTTCGACAGGAAGATTGAGGTAAACCCAATCATGGCCATCATAGGTGTGACGATCGAACTCAATCTGGTAGGTCTTGTAATACTCGCGCAAAGGATCGTTCATGACCATGATGTAATTGTCATAAAGGTCTTCATCGCCCCAATACTTAGCATAGAAAGACTGTGGAGTATAAGTATCCGAAGCTACAACCTGATCTTTTGCATCGCGCTGCTCATAAACAAACTCTGTTGGAGGAATGCCGTATGCAAGAGTGAGAATGCGATAGATTTCGGAAAGCATTTCAACTTTGCGCTTCTCCAGTCCCTCATTGATCATGCCATCGCTCTGACGGGTGCGAGTGTTGTTTCCCTTTTCGCGAAGTTCAAGACCAAACTCACGCAACTTAAGCTTCAGCAAACGGCTAATCTCGCTTGTAGAGTTCGACTGATAAGTTTCTGGCATAGCCTCCTTAGGCACAACGCCATATTTCTTCACCAAATCGGCAACACCACAGAAGGTGCCACCATCACTAAGCGGATTGCTGAAAAGCCAATCAACAAGACGATCGTCCATAGGCTGTTTGCGAGTATCGATAACACCCTGCAAGAAGAGGTTTGCCTTTTCAAGCTGATCATAGAAGAAAAGATAGTTCTGTGAGAGCTCGAGACCCTTGAGCGAGTAGGTATTAATAGCCTTAGATCGCAATACATTCATACCCGTGAAGAGCCAGCAGCGGCCACTACTCTTCTGATCGGTGATGCCCTTGTTTGGTACTCGATAGGTGAAATGAGTATCCATCATAGTAAGAGCATTGGCATCTGTCGCCAAAGTTGCAATGCTGGCATGTGCCATAGCATTACGGATGGCCTTGTCACTTGCTTGTACAGGTTGTTTCTGCTGCAATTGCTTGAGGACATCAGGAGTAATGGAACTCTGTGCCGAGGCCATAGAAGCCGAAGCAAAGAGAACGGAAATGAGTAAGGAAATCTTTTTCATGACATATACATTATTTAATAATGTGAAAAGGGGCATTTTCAAGTTGTTTCCGAAAATGCCCCGCTATGACTGTATTATGCTTATTCAGCAGCTTGCTCCTCAGCAGGAACAGTAAAATCATCGTTACCAGTTTCGATGAGAATATTGTACCACTGGATGAACTTCTTGATATCACCGCCACGCACACGGTCAGCATCATACTCTGGCATTACCTCAGCGAACCATGCACGCTGAGCCTCAGCAGAATCCTTCAAAGAGACTGGACAAACCTTACCGCCAGTAAGTGCCTTTGCCTTAGCAAATACATTAACGAGTGGAGTCTCGCCATCAACAGTGTACATAGAAATATCTGAAAGAGCGAGAACGCGATCACGCTGCATAGCAGGTACACGACGCTTGTCAGAAAGATTCTCGCAAATGAGCATGTTGTTGCCACGGCCAATGAGACGGAAGAGACCTGGCTTGCCTGAAATGGCGATAATGTTTTCGATCATAATTGAAATAACTTTTTATTGTTTGTATTATTTGTTTTTTACTTTATTTCGGTCAATAATGAGTTTAGCCGCACGCTTTGGAGCTCCCGGTTCACCAAGGAGGTCCACCATTCTGTTATAGTTGGCCAGCATGCTATGACGCTCATAAGAATGTTCGTCAATGAGAGAAGAAAGATTCTGACGAAGCGTTTCCGGAGAAAGGTAGGGACCTAACAATTCGGGCACAAAAGCATGACGCTCATCGGGACACTGTTCATCAGGATTCAATCCATAAAGAACCAAATTAGGCAATGAAACATAACGAATAGACTTCAAGACACGTTTCATAATGTTATATACCAACTTGCCGCCCTTGAAATTATAGCACACAACCTGTGGGCATCCAAGATAAGCAGCTTCGAGCGAAGCAGTTCCCGAAGTGACTGCAGCCGCCTGTGCACCAAGCATAAGAGCATGAGTCTGGCCAAAAAACACCTCTGCATCATTATCAAGTTTCTTGAGCACCTCGGCATAAAACGAAGCGTCAAGCCCCGGAGCTCCGGCAATGATGCGTTTCAGTCCGAAAGCATCGGTAGCTCGAAGCATAATATTGAGATTATCGGTCACTTCAGCCTTGCGACTGCCCGGAACCAGCAACAAATATGGCTCGCTCGACTTATAGCGATGCTGCTCTCGGTTCGATTTCAAAGGGAAAAGTTCATCGACAGTAGGATTACCCACATACGCTACTTGATAATCACGTCGAGCATACCAATCCACCTCAAACGGGAAAATTGAGAGCATCAGATCAACATACTTGCGAATCTGACTGATACGATACTCCTTCCATGCCCAAATTTTCGGAGAGATATAATATACCACCTGTGCCGACAGATGCTCTTTGACCCACTTGGCAATGCCAAGATTGAATCCGGGGTAATCGACCAGAATAACCACATCTGGAGCAAACGCGGCAATATCGGCCTTGCAATTCTTCATGCCCGATAAAATGGTGCCCAGATGAGTGACAACCTGATAGAAACCCATGTAGGCCAAGTCGCGGTAGTGACGCACAAGCGTACCGCCTTCGGCCGCCATAGCATCTCCACCATAAAAACGGAACTGCGCCTCAGAATCCTGCTCGCGCAATTCTCGCATGAGACGAGAGGCATGAAAATCGCCACTGGCCTCACCGGCTATGAGATAATACTTCATAACTATCTAGGTAGTTTACTTTTCGAGATATCGGAAGTTTGCAAGTTGCTGATGATGGGTGTAATCGACCTCTACCGGAACAATCGAAACATAGTCATGCTCCAGCCAGAAACGATCAGTATCTGTAGCTTCAGGCTCTCTGTTCACATACTCACCCGTAACTTGGAAAAGAGCAGTTCCTTCATGCTCATCTCCTTCCAGATAAAGGAATTCTTTATCCCAGAAGCCCTCAGCCTGACGACAAACTCGCGCTCCTAAAAGGGGACATGCAACGGGAATATTGACATTGAGTGCCACACCATGAGGCATGCCTTTTTCTAACACTGATTCACAAATGAAACGCGTGTAACGAACAGCCTCTGAAAAATCGGCCTCATGATTGAAATCGAGCAATGAGAAACCAATAGAAGGAACACCTACTACGGCACCTTCAAGGGCTGCACCCATAGTACCACTATACATAATGCAGATAGAGTCATTGCCACCATGATTGATACCCGACACAAGCAGATCAGGTTTACAATCTCCAAAAAAACGATGCAAGCCCAACTTAACACAGTCAACAGGCGTTCCACTGCAGGCGAAAATTGCCACCTCGCCATCATCACTGATACACGTTAGCGACACCGGACGAGTACACGTAAAACTTGCACTAAATCCAGAACGAGGCGAATCTGGCGCCACAACAATAATACGGCCCAACCCACGCAGAGATTCAACCAAATGGTTAATGCCGGGAGCCTGATAGCCATCATCATTAGTGACAAGAATTGTCTTGCTGTAATTTTTTTTCATGGCGCGAAGATACGAAAAATTGATGAATTTGCCAAATAAATCGCTAATTTTGTGTTTATGGGCAATACAACTTATCCACAAAAAGCAAAGTTATCAACAATTTGGTGAGATTATTGTTTTTTTACTTGTAAACTTGAAAAGTTTCACATATATTTGCAACGTGAAACTATACAAGTACACATATAATAATTACAATTGACCCAAATAAAAAGAAGGGTATTCGAAAAAGAACTTAACAAAACAATGGGACTCGTAATAGCAATTGCAAACCAAAAAGGCGGTGTAGGCAAGACCACTACAGCTATCAATCTGGCTGCTTCGCTCGCAACCCTCGGCAAGAAGGTTTTGCTTATCGACGCCGACCCTCAGGCCAACTCGAGCAGCGGCTTGGGTATTGACCTCAAAGAGGTAGATACTACCATCTATGATTGCCTCATTGGCAATGCTACTGCCACCGACGCACTTCAGCAAACCTGTGTAGAGCGTCTTGACATTATCACCAGCCGAATTGACCTGGTTGGTGCAGAACTCGAATTACAGAACATCGAGAACAGAGACTCAATGCTGCGCAAGCAGATCCGCGCCATTCGTAACCTCTACGATTATATTCTTATCGATTGTTCGCCATCACTGGGCTTAATCACCGTCAACTGCCTCACTGCAGCCGATAGTGTAATCATTCCTGTGCAAGCTGAGTATTTTGCCCTTGAAGGTATCTCAAAATTGCTCAATACCATCAAGATTATCAAGACCAAGCTTAATCCTAAACTTCAGATTGAAGGCTTCCTGCTCACAATGTACGATGCCCGACTCCGCTTGGCCAACCAAATCTACGAAGAGGTTAAGCGCCACTTCCAGAAACTGGTGTTCGACACGGTAATTCAGCGAAACATTCGCCTGTCAGAGGCTCCAAGCTACGGCTTGCCAGCTCTACTCTATAGCCCAGATTCGAAAGGCTCTGCCAACTATATGATGCTGGCTCGCGAAATACTCGCTAAACACCACGACAGCGACAACAAAAATTAACTATAAAAACTTAAATAAGTGATAAAGAAACCCATGGGCTTAGGTCGCGGTCTCGATGCACTCATCTCGACCGACGCCAGCGATGCTCTTATCTCTAACAATGCACCTTCGTCGATCAACGAAGTGGAGATAGACCTCATTCATGCTAACCCCTCTCAGCCTCGCAAGGATTTCGATCCTCAGGCACTTCAGGAGTTAGCAGACTCAATACAGAATATTGGTATCATTCAACCCATCACCTTGCGTCAAGAAGAGGATGGCACCTACATGATCATTGCTGGTGAACGCCGTTTCCGCGCCAGCCAGATGGCAGGTCGCGAAACCATTCCTGCCTATGTTCGCAAAGCAAGTGACGATGACGTAATGGAAATGGCGCTCATTGAAAATATTCAGCGCGAAGATCTTAACGCCATCGAAGTAGCCTTGGCCTATCAGCAGATTCAGAGCAAAGGCGGACTGACTCAAGATGAACTCAGCCACCGCGTAGGCAAGAGCCGTTCGGCTGTGGCCAATTTCATGCGCTTGCTCAAATTGCCTGCTGAGATTCAGCTGGCACTCAAAGAGAAGCGCCTCAGCATGGGACACGCTCGAGCTATACTCCCAATCGAAGACCCTGAACAGCAAGTGAAACTCTATCACATCGTTGTAGATCAGGACTTGACCGTTCGTCGCGTAGAACAGCTTGCCAGAGATTTCGTAGAGGGAAGAATCATCGACTTCAGCGAACTTGAAAAGGGCAAGGCCGACACAGCCAAAAAGGTGAGCAACAATGGCAATGGTACCAATGAACTCTTTGACCAAATGGCCAAATACCTCACCGGAGTCTTCAACACCAAGGTGAAAATGGACTGTAACGAGAAGGGCCAAGGCAAAATCACCATCCCTTTCAAAACAGACACCGAACTGCAGAACATTCTGTCAATACTCGACAAAATTGGACATTAAACGCTTCTTTATTATATTGGCCATTCTTATGTGCGGCATTCTCTCTGCCACACATATTTCGGCCCAAGAGATCGGCGATACCATTATCGTCGATCAGTCAGAGATTTCACCTATGACCGATGCAGAAATAGATTCGCTCTTGGTGGAATTTGACCTGAAGAATAAAAAAATAGAGTGGACGCCCGAACAGGATCCCTACTTCAGAGACTATAAACCGGTGCCGTCCAAAGCCCTTTGGTATGCTGCTCTCTTCCCGGGTGGCGGACAGATATACAACCGCAAATATTGGAAACTGCCTATCATCTATGGTGGTTATCTGGGCCTCATCTATGGCTTTCAGTTCAACCAAAAGTACTATCGCACCTACTCAAATGCTTATCGAGATTTGGTACTTAATAGTCCGAACAAAAGCTATATGCAGTTTCTCCCTCCAAATTATCCGGTTGAATCACGACGCGACTATCTGGAAAAGACATTCCAACGCAAACGAAACGCCTATCGTCAATACCGAGACTACTGCCTTGTGGGCATGATAGGCATCTATTTGGTAGCAATGGTCGATGCCTATGTCGATGCTGCGCTCTATAACTTTGATGTATCAACCAACCTGGATGCCAACAACAACCCTACGTTGATGATTGGCTATCACATTGATTTTTAATGAAACTATATTTTTTTCATTTACTGGTTCTTGTGGGCATATGTTTAAACATGTGTTCTAACAGTGTGTATGCCCAAACTCCTAAGGACGAAGCAGAAATGGCTATGCTCAACGTCAAAGACTCGGCTATGGTCTTCCCTGAAAGCATGACCGAAATAAGCGATAGCCTTGACTGGTATTCGTGGGGCGAACGCTTTTTTATCCATGCCGATAGCAACTGTGTGAGCGAGCCTATGTCGATGGAGATTCCCGATTCTGTCTACATTATGCGTCTGCGTGCACTGCCAACTATCATTGACATGCCGTTCAATGAGCCTGTGCGCAATTGCCTCGACTTCTATATACATAGACGTCGCACAATGGTTGAACGCATGGTTGGCGTGGGATACAACCACTACTTCCCCGTGTTCGAAGAGGCTTTGCAACGCCATGGCTTGCCCTCTGAATTAAAATTTCTTGCTTGTATTGAAAGCGCTTTGCGACAGAATGCCTACAGCCGCGCTCATGCCGCTGGCCTTTGGCAAATGATTCCAAGCACAGGTATGCTCATGGGATTGGAAATCAACTCGTTTATCGACGAACGATACGATCTCTACAAGAGTACCGATGCCGCATGCCGTTTCCTTAAACAACTCTACAACAGTTTTGGAGACTGGCACCTTGCCATCGCTGCCTATAACTGCGGCCCCGGCAATGTGCGCAAGGCTATGATGCGCTCTGGCAAACACACTTTCTGGGAGATATACAACTTCCTTCCACGTGAGACTCGTTCCTATGTTCCGGTATTTATTGCCGCAACATACGTTATGACCTATCACTGCGAGCACAATCTCTGCGCTACACTCTCGGAACTGCCTCCGGAATGCGATACATTGATGATCAATACAATGGTTCACTTCGACCAAATCAGTCATATGCTGCGCATACCAAAGGAGCAGATCGAAAGTCTGAACCCTCAATATATCCACGACATTGTGCCTGGTTCTCCAGAAAAAGCATACGCTTTGACTCTTCCTGCCGAAAAAGCCTTGTCATTCATCGAATTACAAGACACCATTTTCGCTTATAAGGCAGACTCTTTGTTGCCACATAATGGCGACCTCAAGGAGATTCCACGCAAGGGTTCGCGCAATGCCTATGTCGCCAATGGCGGCAATCGTCTGCCAGGCGGAAAAGGCCAAGCAGGTACAGCCAATGGTAAGAGTGTCTATGTAGTGCGAAAAGGCGACACTCTCGGTTCCATTGCTCGCAAAAACCATACAACCGTAGCAAAAATCAAAAAACTAAATAACCTGAAGTCAGACCGAATTTCTGTTGGAAAGAAACTGAAAGTAAGGTAACATACACAACAACCCCTCCTTCGGGAGGGGACTTCTAACCACATACGGTCTCTCTTTAGTGAGCGATTTAGTAAAATTAATAACACAACTCTATTCTAACGCTATAACCATGATTCAAGGATTACCAAAAAACATGACTGTAGCTCCCATCACTCCCGATGAAGAGCTTTTCATACAGACCGAATTTGAGGGTCTGCTCGATGATTATGCACATACTCGCAACGGCGATAAGAAAGAACTCATCACCCGCGTTTTCGAATTTGCTAAGAATGCTTATGGCAATGACCGCCGACTCTCTGGCCAGCCATACATCTGCCACCCACTGGCGGTAGCACGAATCGTGAGTCATGACATAGGTATGGGTTCTACCGCCATTAGTGCAGCACTGCTTCACGATATTGTGAAGGACACCGTTGTCACCTTCGAAGAGATTGATGACACTTTCGGTCCACGCATCGGGAACCTGGTGCGCGGTCTCACCAAAATTTCTGGAGGCAATGTGCGCTTTGTGACAGAAGAGACACAGGACGAAAGCCATCCAGGCATCAAAAATCCTGAGGAACAGGCCGAGAATTTCCGCAACCTGTTGCTCACTATGTCTGAGGATGTGCGTGTCATCTTGGTCAAAATCGCCGATCGTCTGCACAATATGCGCACTCTTTCGGCACTTTCGCCACTGAAGCAGCATCGCATCGCCAACGAGACTCTCTATTTGTACGCACCTCTCGCTTATCGTCTGGGTCTGCATAGCATCAAAAGCGAACTTGAGGATTTGAGCCTCAAATATGACCATCCTGAAGAATATGCAGACTTGAAGGAGAAACTCAAAAATAGTGAGGAGAGCCGCGAACGTCTCTTCAAAACCTTCTCTGCACCTATCATCTCGATGGTCGATAGCCTCGGACTGAAGTACACCTTCAAGGCGAGAATGAAGAGCATTTACAGCATCTGGAATAAAATGCAGACAAAACATGTGCCCTTCGAGGAGGTCTATGATTTGTTCGCTGCCCGCATCGTATTTACACCTCAAAGTCCAGAAACTGAAAAAAGCGACTGCTGGCGCATCTATACTGCCATCACCGAGGTATATAAGATACATCCTGATCGCATACGAGATTGGATAAGCCGTCCTAAGTCGAACGGCTACGAGGCTTTGCACATGACTGTTATGGGGCCTGATGGCAACTGGATTGAGATTCAGATTCGTTCTGAACGAATGGACAAACTAGCCGAGGGCGGCTTGGCTGCGCATTGGAAATACAAACGAGGCAATCAGACCAATGAGGCCGACAATAGCCTCGACAAGTGGGTCAAGAACATCAAGGACATTCTTGACGACCCTGCCCCCAATGCACTCGACTTCCTCGACACCATCAAACTCAACCTACTTACAACCGAAATCTATCTTTTTACCCCGAAGGGCGATTTGATAGAGTTGCCAAAGGGCGCAACAGCTCTCGACTTTGCCTTTGCGCTGCATACACAAGTAGGTTT
>JAUNCV010000018.1:9598-10508 GCA_030526445.1 Bacteroidales bacterium
CAGCTCGCATCAACCACGAGCTAAAGCCTCTGAGCACGGTCCTTGCAACGGGTCAACAGATAGAAATCATAACCGCAGAAAAGGAAACCTGCCAAATTGGATGGCTCTCAATAGTCAACACTACAAAGGGCCGAAGTGCAGTGCGTCGATATATCAACAAGCACTTCCCCGAAGAGGTCGAGGCTATTGTAAAACGCGAGAAAGAGAAACAAAAGGCATCTACTACAGCCAAACTTCTCGGACTGCTCCATATCAAGAAGGAAAAAGAGAAGAAACCAAGACCTGACAAGGTGGCCTTCAAGCCTGTTGAGGTTAATACTACTATTCAACTCAGCGGCATCGACGGTCGAGGCCTTCTTAACACTATCACTCGTATTATATCAGACACCTGTACGGCCAACATCACCGACATCCACCTTGAGTGTAAGGAAGGCCTTTTCACAGGACACATTACTCTTGATACAGCCGACAACAAAATGGTTCACCGTCTTTGCGACGAACTAAAAAAGATTCACGAAATCGAGAAGGCTGTTCGAGTTTCAAAATAATAACAGATAAAAGAAAAGCTGGCTCTGCAATTACAGAGTCAGCTTTTCTTTAATTTCACCTGGAAGTTCTTCAACATAGTGCGTTACCATGATGAGGGTCTTATCAGGACGCTGGCAAAAGGCTGCAATGACATCGCGAACCAACTGTCTACGATAGGTATCAAGTCCGTGAAGAGGCTCATCGAGAATAAGCAAAGCGGGATCTTTGACAAAGGCTCTGGCCAAGAGGCAGAGGCGCTGCTCTCCAGCCGAGAGCGTGAGGAACATTCGCTCTCTCAAATGATCAATGCCAAACACACGCATCCAGAAAAGGCAAGTATCTACCTGATCAGGACGTGGTCGTTTATAAAGACCCACAGAAT
>JAUNCV010000018.1:10518-19189 GCA_030526445.1 Bacteroidales bacterium
AGATGCCACAATGTCAATGGCTGGACGATTCTCCTTATAGGCTCGATGGAACTCGGGCGACACGAAACCAATATTCTTCTTAATCTCCCAGATACTCTCGCCAGTACCACGACGTCGTCCAAACAATGAGATATCGCAAGCATAAGCAGCAGGGTGATCAGCACAAATAAGACTAAGCAAAGTACTCTTACCAGCACCATTGCGGCCCTGAAGTGCCCACTTCTCTCCACGACGCACTATCCAATTGAGACCGCCATAAAGCACTCGATCTGACTCAGGCAACTGAAGGCTGAGATTGCGAATCGAGATAATCTCATCAGTGACCGAACCGTCCTTCGTAAGGTTTGCCACTTCATGCACTGGCAACGAAATGATAGCATCACGTAGCTCATCGGTCAATGCAATAGCCGAAGCTGGCATTTGCCACTCCTCTCTTCGCATCTTTTCGCCCACATGCATACCATCTACATAAACAACGTGTGTCATGTAATCTGGTACACTATCGAGCATCGACTGAACCATGATAATCTGCACCTCTCCGCTATCAACCAACTGCTTGAAAAAGCCACTTAATTGCTCACGCATCGGGGCATCAAGGCCAATGAAAGGATTGTCAACAATGAGCACCTTCGGGCGCTTAATAAGATACTTGAAAAGCTGATAGCGACGCATCTCGCCCGAACTGAGCAAAACCATACGCTTCTGCAGCAGAGGACGCATCATAAAGGTATCGAGCAGAGGATTTGCTAAAAACTCTGCATCATCTTCAGCACCAGCAGCACGAGCATCCTCGACGGTAAGACCATGACCCGCAGCACGGGCTTCATCAGCCGAAAGTCCTGTGGCACTCACATTGCCCGAAGCAAGAGCTCGCTTCAGAACCGTACTTACCAAAGGACTCTCATCGCGGTCCTGGCTGTTGAAACGTTGCTGAAAATAATAGGGTTTCTCCACCGAACCAAGCGCATCCTCAAAGGTGAGCTGCACAATATTGCCATAAGCCGTAGGCTTTGTATCGGGACCGAAATCATATTCTATTGAGCCCTGAAGCAAGAGATTCTTGCCCGTAATCAAATCGAGCAGCGCAGACTTTCCGCCGCCGTTTGGGCCCAGTATGACAATATGTTCGCCCTCGCCAAGTTCGAAGTTGACGGGGGCGGACATTCTTGTCTGGGGCATGCGCCCCAAAGCATTATGTAAGGAAATCTTAGACATGTTTGTCGATTTCTTGTTTGAGGTCTATTTCATTGTTATTTGTGTCATAGACCTTATACTGAAGAAGCTCCAGACCCTGGTTGGGAACCAATTTGAAACCCCAGCCAAAACGGCGCTTCCATTTAAATAGGCGGGAGAAAATCCAGCCCTTTTTCAAATAAGCTGCAATGAACGGGTGTACATGCAGACGGAATTGTTTCACTTTCAAGTCCTGAGTGAGATACTCGAGCTTAGCTTCAAGCTGAGCTGGGAACAAAATCGAAGGTCGCACAATATGCTTACCACCACACACCGGACAACTCTCCGATGTCTGAGCATCCATGACTGGGCGCACACGCTGTCGAGTAATCTGCATAAGGCAGAACTTACTGAGCGGCAATATATTGTGCTTAGCTCGGTCATTGGCCATCAACTCCTTCATACGGCGATAAAGCGTTTCTCTGTTTTCGGCCTTATTGAGGTCAATAAAATCAACAACAACGATACCGCCCATGTCTCGCAGACGCATCTGTCGAGCTATCTCTTCGGCTGCTGCCAGGTCAACCGCTAACGCGTTCTCTTCCTGATCGTCGGCTTGTCGGCTTCGATGGCCACTGTTCACGTCAATGACATGCATGGCCTCAGTATGCTCAATAATAATATAAGCACCCGCTTTGCATGAAACGGTTTTGCCCAACGACGACTTGATTTGACGCGTCACATCAAACTTGTCAAGGATAGGGAGCTCGCCTTCGTAGAGTTTAACTACACCCGCCTTTTCAGGGGCTATCAGATGGACATACTCCTTTATCTGATTAAATGTAGCTGAGTCGTTAACCCAGATGTTCTCGAACGAAGGGTTGAAGATGTCGCGAAGTAATGCCACAGCACGGCTGGTCTCCTCATAAACGAGCGACGGCAGCTGGCCTTTCATAATTTTGTTAACCGCCTCTTCCCAACGGCCAACGAGCGAGGTCATCTCTTGTTGCAAATCCTCAGCTTTGGCATCTTGTGCAGAGGTTCTGACAATGACACCGAAGTTTTTTGGACGAATGCTGTTAACGATCTGCTTGAGACGTGTTTTCTCCTCGCCAGATTTAATTTTCGCAGACACCGAAACCTTATCCTGAAAAGGCATCAGCACCATAAAGCGGCCTGGAAGACTAAGCTCACTTGTAAGGCGCGGTCCTTTGGTTGAGATAGGCTCTTTTGCAATCTGCACAAGAATCTCTTGTCCCTGCTGAAGCAGACCAGTGACAGTTCCATCTTTCTCGAGTTCATCTTCAAACTTGACTTTATCGAGAGGAAGGAGATGCTTGCGATCAGACAATTGCTGTTTGGTGTACTTGGCTATAGTGCGAAACTGTGTGCCAAGATCCTGATAGTGAATAAATCCCTCTTTCTCGTATCCCACATCCACGAAAGCAGCATTCAACCCTGGCATGAGTTTCTTGACCTTGGCCAGATAGATGTTACCCACCGAGAAGGATGCATTCTGCGATTCTCGCTGATATTCAGCCAATCGTCCATCCTCCAAAAGACCTATGGTGATCTCTTTGGGCTGCACATCGATGACTACTTCTCTTGTCATGACGAATTGGTTAGAGGGTTTACAAAAAGGGGTGCACATGGCACCCCTTTGAATCATTGCCCCAAAAGCAGATTAGTGCTTATGGCGATTCTTGCGAAGACGCTTCTTGCGCTTGTGCACAGCCATCTTGTGACGCTTATGCTTCTTACCGTTTGGCATAATTGTAAAATATTAATATTTGGTTTAACTTAATTATTGCAGCGTTGCCGTACGATTATTCACCCTCCTCAGTGATAACCTCACCGCTAACCTGTGACATAAAAGTCTTTGCAGGCTTGAAGGCTGGAATATTGTGAGCAGGGATGATAATTGACTTATCCTTGCTAATGTTACGAGCGGTCTTCTGAGCACGCTCCTTGATAATGAAACTGCCGAAGCCACGGAGGTAAACACACTCGCCCTGAGCAAGTGATTCCTTCACATTTGCCATAAACTGCTCAACTACAGTGAGAACAGCGTCCTTGTCAAGACCAGTCTGCTTTGCAATCTGGGTTACAATTTCTGCTTTAGTCATTGCTATATATTTTAAATAATTATTTGCTATATTAACCCGAACCGCATGATTTCTACGAATTCGGCTTGCAAATATACATCTAAATTTTCAAATATTACCCATATACCTTTAATTTTTTTCGAAAAAATAGTATCTTTGCACCGAATTTTATCGAAATTGACAACTGAAAATCAATAATTTTATGAAAATCAGTGCTATTTTGCAGTCATGGTACGATGCAAATCTACGTCCTCTGCCCTGGCGTGAAACCACCGATGCCTACGCTATCTGGCTCTCTGAAATCATATTACAACAAACGCGCGTGGCTCAAGGACTGGAGTACTACCTTCGGTTTATAAACACCTATCCCACGGTCGACAAACTGGCAGCGGCGTCGGAAGATGACATATTAAAACTATGGCAAGGATTAGGATACTACTCGCGTGCAAGAAACCTGCACAAAGCGGCTCAGAAAGTGATGTCCGACTACAATGGTGTGTTCCCGCAGCACTATGCCAATCTCATCAAGTTGCCGGGTGTGGGTCCCTACACAGCATCTGCCATAGCCAGTTTTTCAAGTGGCGAAGCCGTGGCTACTGTCGATGGCAATGTGTACCGCGTCCTGTCTCGTCTCTTCGATATCGACACTCCCATAGATAGCACAACCGGACAAAAACTCTTTGCCCAACTGGCGCAACAGGAACTTGACCCTACACATGCTGGCAAACACAACCAGGCTATCATGGAGTTTGGTGCTTTGCAGTGCACTCCTACTTCGCCCAACTGTATAGACTGTCCGCTGACCGATCACTGCCTGGCGCTCGAACACCACACACAAACCCTTCGTCCGGTGAAAGCCGGCAAGGTGAAGGTGCGCGAAAGAAAACTGCACTATTACATTTATATATTTAAAGACACGCTCTGGGTACACCAACGCGGTGCTGGAGATATATGGCAAGGACTTTGGGAATTCTACTGCATAGAGGAGACTGCTTCTCTCAAAAACAAAAACCTTGCGGGTTCGAAAGCAGAACCTCTCATGCAATTCTCGCTCAAACACCAGCTGACTCATCAAACGCTGCTCTGCTCTTTCTCTGTCTTTGTACTCGAACAACCCATCGATCTAAGCAACGAGGGATACTGCTGCCTGAGCTGGAAAGAATGGCTGCAGAAAGCTGCGCCCAAACCCATATTTGAGATCAATAAGAAGATTGCGCCTTTATTCGAACAACCCTAAAAGCGCAACTCTCCATTATCTGGACTGCAAATCGTCATATAGCTTTTGGAGATAGGCTTTACCCCACAGTTCGGCTGTTCCTTGCGGATCCTGCGATCCTGACAGGGGACAGCCGTCATTCGCATTGTCCTGTATATAGCGACATTCTTCTGTAAGGAATCCAAAGCCATCACTGAAGCTGTAGAACGCATAGTGAGGAACAGAAGCATCGAACATATCCTTACTAAAGTTAAAGTCGTCATGCGCAATGCCCATCTGTCCCAAAAGTGTGGCACTTAGATCGGTCTGCTGCCCCAAAGTCTCTACTACTAAAGGGTGCTGTACAGCACCGCCTCCCCAAACCATAGGAATGTGATAACGCATCGCCTCATGATTGTTGATGGTCTCTGGATAACGGGCGAAACAATGGTCTGGAACAAAGATAACAAGCAAATTGTCCCATTGTGGAGTCTGCTTCAGTTTATCCACGAAACTGCCCAGACAACTGTCTGTATAGGCTACACTATTACAATAGGGGTCATCATAATGATGATACTCTACATCAAACGGCTCATGGCTCGACAAAGTGAGCATACACTTGAAGAATGGCGCATCACTCTGCTCATTCACTATATCCTCATACAGATAATCGAACATTATATGATCAGGAACGCCCCACTTCGAGAGTCGGTCTGACACTGGGAAATCGGTATCGCCTACTATTTCGGTGAAACCGCCGGCAGTGAGAAATCCCTTCATGTTGGTAAAATTCACATCACCACCATGAATAAACTTCAACTGGTAATCATTCTCTTTCAGTCGTTTGCTCAAATACTGCAGATTGTTGCATTTCTTCTGGTCTTTCATCACCGAATTATTGGGCTGACCTGGATAAGAAGCCAGCACAGAAGCCACACCGCGGTCTGTGCGAAAACTGTTGGCATAGAAATTCGTGAATCCAACACCCTCAGCATAAAGATTATCAAGGTTAGGCATATACGATGGGGCGGAAATCTCAGGATGAAGCACACGGCTGGCTGCACCTGAGAAACCCTCCAGAATAACGAGCAGAATATTGGGACGTTCGTTTGTCAGCAATTTTACAGGTGCACTGGTTCTGACCGAATCTGGCTGAACAAGGCTCTCGCGCAACTGCTCAAGGGCCATCGTTGCCTCTTCATCTTTCATAAATCGATACTGTTTGTCGAAGCGTTTCTGCTTTCCCAACGTCGAACAGAAACTAAACAACGGATTGGTGGCAGCATGATTGAGCGGCATCTCTGTACTGAAATAAACACGACCAATGTTCATGGTCGAAGTGGTGATACCACCTCTGATTGCCACAAACACAAGCCCACACACCAAAAGCGAAACAAAAGAGTATCCAATTTTGGCGCGAAACGATCTTCGGTCGGCCTCAAACCCGCGGTCTTGATACATGCGCAGAAGCGGCCAGGTAATAACAACCGACAACATGGCAAGGGCTACCAGTCCTACCGCCCATTGCAAAGGTGTTCCCTGCCCCAGGGCCTCCATAGGATTGTCAAGCAAGTAAACCATCACCGTACCATCAAGTCGGAATCCCCAAGCGCCATAAAGCACCAAGTCGGCCAGATAATTGAGCAATACCAACACAACAATGACACGCAGATAACCACGCATGAAGAGCGTGTGCCAACGTCCATCAATCCAGGCTCGAACCAACTCAAGCAAAAAAGGCAACGCCATCACATAGCCCGCACAGGTCAGGTCATGTGGCAGGCCATGCCACAAGGCATCCAGCCAATCAGACCAACTATAAGCTCCAAAGATTTCGCTATGAAACGACATAAAGCCGAGTTTGCCTGCAACAAAAAGCAAAACAAAGATGAAATATAGAGCAATTTTCTTACGCATAACATCGATAATTTAAGTAATTTCGGGTGCAAATATAGCGAAATTCACTGAAAATGTGTATCTTTGCGTCACACTTTTTCAATAAATTGACAATATACATCTATTTTTTATGGAGAAACTTGAACGAATTAATAAGTATTTGAGCGAATCCGGAGTATGCTCACGCCGTGAGGTGGATGAGTTGATCGAAACCGGTCGCGTTGAGGTAAATCACCAGCCAGCACGCATTGGCATGCAAATCGATACCGAAAAGGACAAGGTTTATGTAGACGGACAGTTGGTTGATCCTAACAACAAAATCAAAAATGCTGTGTCGAAAGAGGCTATCATGGCCATCGAGGAACAGCGTCCTTGGTGGGTGGATCACAACGAGATGAAGCAGGCCCGTGAAGAGGCTATGAAGCAGAATCCTAAGAGCAAGTTGCTTCGCAACGGCCGCAAAAATGGCAAGCACGAAAGCAATGGCGCCTCTAAAGGCAACAAGACCACAAAACCAGTACGTCGCACCATGAGCGATGTGAAGCAGGATTTGATTCAGGCTCAGGCTGTCAAGACTCGTGGTCACAGCGCCGAGGAGAAGCAGGCCAAGAACATCGCCGTACAGGCTGCCAACAAGGCACTTCAAGCCAAGGTGGCTGAACGCGAGGAGAAGCGTCGCCCAAAGAGTTTCGATGAGGCCGTTAGCAAACTGAGCAACCCTGCCCGCTCTCTGAAAGAGCGCCGTGTAGAGGGTGTTAATCCTAAGGCTGCTAACCTGCGTGGCAAGAAGAACTGGCATGGTTCAATGCGCCGTACTCGTCACAAGTAATTTGGATAAATAAAAAAATATCCCGAATGTTTCGAAACATTCGGGATATTTTTATTTCTTAAGCACACCCATCAATTCGTATGGGGTGGCCTCGGTAATCTCTACATCATAGAACTTGCCAATCTTGAGAGCAATGTGTCCCTCAAGGCTCTTATCAACTGCCAAAGCCTGAGTAGGAAGACTTTCAATAGGAATAAGTACTTCTGGGTCAACCTCGGGACTGTCAAACTCAGTTCGTCCCACATAGAATTCGCCATCCTGTCGGTCAATGATAACACGAAGGGTCTTACCCACTTTCTCTTCCTGACATTTGAGCGAAATCTCCTGCTGCATCTCCATGAGCGCATCAAGTCGAGCTTGCTTCACATCGGCAGGCACATCATCCTGATAATGGTTGGCAGCATAGGTACCCTCTTCCTCGCTAAAGGCAAAGGCGCCCATACGCTCAAAACGCTGTTCGGCTGCAAACTGCTTCAGTTCCTCGAAGTCCTGCTCGGTCTCTCCTGGGAAACCCACCATAAATGTGGTACGCAAGTGAATGCCTGGCACCGCTTCTCTAATCTTGGCCAAAAGCGCAGCAGTCTCCTCCTTGGTGATGCGTCGAAGCATACGGTCAAGCACCGGATTGGCAGCATGCTGCAAGGCAATGTCAAGATATTTGCAGATGTTCGGATACTTATTCATAACATCAAGCAAATCGAGCGGGAAGTCGTTCGGATAGGCATAGTGCAATCTGAGCCACTCTACACCCGGTGTCTGAGCAATCTTCTCAACAAGCTCGGCAATGTTATATCGGCCATAACGGTCAATGCCATAACCGGTCAGATCCTGTGCAATGAGCTGAATCTCGTGAACGCCCTTCTCAACCAAGCCCTTTACCTCGTCAAGAATATCTTCTATGGCGCGACTCTTGAGTTTGCCTGTGATGATAGGAATGGCACAATAGGCACACATACGGTTACAGCCCTCGCTAATCTTAACATAAGCATAGTGGCCGGGAGTTGTTGTATATCGGCTCGAACGAAGATTTTCGTCCCACGCATGGCCCAGATCAGACAAGACGCTCTTCCAGTCGAATTTGCCATACAAGCGGTCAATCTCCGGAATTTCGGCCAGCAACTCTTCACGATAGCGCTCGCTGAGGCAACCCATCACATAGATCTTGCCAATTTTTCTGCGCTTCTTAAGTTCGGTGAGACCCAGGATGGTGTTGATGCTCTCCTCTTTGGCATCGCCAATAAAGCCACAAGTGTTGACAATGACAATCTCTCCCTTGGGGTCTTCTGGGTCATGGTGCATTTTATAACCACAGGCAGCGAGCTGACCCATGAGGCGCTCACTGTCTACAAGATTCTTGGAACAACCAAGAGTAATAAGGTCAATTCTGTTCTTTATCATTTATAAATATTACTTATCGCCAAAAAGACTATCTACAAATGCCTTATTGTTGAAGATCTGCAAATCGGTCATACC
>JAUNCV010000207.1:0-1058 GCA_030526445.1 Bacteroidales bacterium
GACTGATGCATACTAACACAGAAGACATTGAGCTTGTTGACGAGCACACTCGCCTTCAGGTTGGTGACCGAATCTTTATTGTAGCTCTTCCTGCCGCTATCGATGCCCTTTCGGTTCTCCTCGGCAAGAAACTTGATATGGACGAGAAGCAGTGGAACAAGCAGGCTCACAACGAACTTGTTTCAGAGCGCTTGGTTGTTTCAAATCCAAAACTCAATGGCCGCCGCTTGGGAGATCTCCAGTTGCGCAAGACCTTCGATATCACCATTACTCGTGTTAAGCGTGCTGGCGTAGATCTTATCGCTCGTCCTACCCTCATTCTCCAGTTGGGTGACCGCGTTACCGTAGTTGGTGAGAAGGACAATGTAAAGAAAGTACAGTCACTCATCGGTGACTCTGTACAGCGTCTCGACCACCCTCAGCTCTTCTCTATCTTCATGGGTATTGCTCTTGGTGTGTTGCTCGGCTCTCTTCCTATCTTCTTCCCTGGTATGCCTGTACCTGTGAAGTTGGGTCTGGCCGGCGGTCCGCTCATCGTCTCTATTCTTATTGCTCGATTCGGCCCACAGCTCAAGGTGGTTACCTATACCACTGGTTCGGCCAACCTCTTGATGCGTGAAGTTGGTATTAGCCTCTTCCTTGCAAGTGTAGGTATTGGTGCGGGCAACGGTTTTGTTGAGACTGTATTGAATGGCGGCTACATGTGGGTGCTCTACGGTTTCCTCATCACTATTATTCCATTGCTCATCATTGGCACCATTGCTCGTTTGGTTTGCAAACTCAGCTATTTCACCATTGCAGGTTTGATTTCTGGTGCTACAACCGACCCACCAGCATTGGCTTATAGCAACAGCATCTGTGGTACAGATCAGGCTTCTATTGCCTACTCTACCGTTTATCCTCTCACCATGTTCCTCCGCGTGCTTTGCGGACAGATGATGGTCTTGATAGGATAACCTCGAACTACGAAATATTGATATATGTCATCCTGGGATATTCTCAGGATGACACATCGTTTTAGATACATTATATAATTATTATGGAAACCGATTTCCGCG
>JAUNCV010000207.1:1068-2816 GCA_030526445.1 Bacteroidales bacterium
AGTGCTTAACAAAGGAGGCGTCATTCTCTACCCTACCGACACCGTGTGGGGCTTAGGTTGTGATGCGACCAACAGTGAAGCCGTGAAGCGTATATACGAGATTAAACGTCGCGCTGATAGTAAAGCTATGCTCTGCTTGGTCGATGCCATTGGTCGTGTTGACTACTATTTTGAACGTGTCCCTGAAATTGCATGGGATCTTTGGGAAGTAGCTGACAAGCCACTTACCCTCATCCTGCCTCGAGCTCGTCACATTGCACCCGAACTGATTGCAAGCGACGGCACCATGGGTATGCGCATCACCCAAGAGAAAGTCAGCAATACACTCTGTGCCCGCCTGAAGCGACCTTTAGTTAGCACTTCTGCCAACATCAGCGGAGAGCCAACAGCACAATGCTTTGCAGATATTAGCGAGGAAATCAAGCAGGCCGTAGATTATATATTACCACTTCGCCAAAACGAAAAAGAGACGCCACAACCTTCGGGCATCATAAAAGTTGGCGATGGAAACTTGATTCAAGTGATTCGATAATCGACGTAAATGTATAAGAGAAAAAGAAAGCTATGATAAAACGAGGAGCAAAAATTTTAGAATACATTGTTGACTGGCGAGAAGAGCATCTCACAGAACAGCAATTTGTGCTGGTATTGGCCTTCCTGACAGGACTGGCCGGTGCTGGTGCTGCACTTTTTCTCAAATACCTCATTCACTCATTCCAGCACCTGCTCACTTACAAATTTATTGATGGCGCCAACTACCTCTACTTGCTTTGGCCTGTAGTGGGCATTCTTATAGCTGGTTGCTATGTGCGCTATGTGGTTAAAGACGACATTGGCCATGGTGTTACGAAAATTCTCTATGCCATTAGCCAACGCAAGAGCATCATTAAAGAGCACAATATGTACACCAGCGTACTGGCATCGAGCGTCACTATCGGTTTTGGCGGTTCGGTAGGTGCAGAGGCCCCTATCGTGTTAACCGGATCGGCTATTGGTTCAAATCTGGGAAGGTTCTTCAGAATGGACCAACATACACTCATGATTCTCTTAGGATGTGGTGCTGCCGCTGGTATTGCTGGTATCTTCAAAGCACCTATTGCCGGTTTGCTTTTTACAGTCGAGGTGTTAATGCTCGATCTTACAGCGTTCTCCATCATGCCACTGCTCATCTCTTCCGTAACAGCGGCAAGTGTGGCATTTGCCTTCGAAGGATCAGAGGCGATGTTCTACTTCTCAGACCGAATGGACTTTACTATAGACCGTATTCCATTTGTCATCCTATTAGGCATCTTCTGTGGCTTCACATCTCTTTATTTCACCCGCACTACATTTTGGGCCGAAGACCAGTTTAAGAAAATCCGCAATCCATGGATAAAATGGTTAGTAGGTGGCGCTTTCCTAAGCATCATGATTTTCCTCCTTCCACCTTTATATGGTGAAGGCTATGAGAGCATTCAGCACATTTATGATGGAAACTATAACCAAATGACCAGCAACTCTATCTTCTATAAAATAGTAAATTTTGCTGGCAATGGCGGTCGAACAACAAGTTTCATCGTACTCTGTGCGTTTGTTGTAGCTACAATGGCTATGAAATCGCTTGCAACAGCTGCAACAAATGGTGGTGGCGGCTGTGGCGGTACATTTGCACCTTCTCTTTTCTTAGGAAACTTGTCAGGCTTCCTCTTCGCTTATGCTCTCAACTACTGCGGTGTATTTACGTTTCTTCCAGAACCCAACTTTGCAGT
>JAUNCV010000208.1 GCA_030526445.1 Bacteroidales bacterium
GCATACTGAGGGATGCCACTCGCAAGCTTCGAGAGCGAATCCACTTCGAGCCCATTGGCTTTGAACTGCTGCCGGAGAAGTTCACCATGAAGGATCTGCAGTTGCTTTATGAGGCCATACTGGGTGTCAAGTTCGACCGACGCAACTTCTCCAAGAAGATGCTTCATTACGAACTTATCAACCAGCTCGACGAGACCGCTCGGCCAACCCCCAAGCGTGAGGCCCTACTCTACTCCTTCAATAAGGAGAAATACGATGAGTTCAAGAGGAAGGGATTCCAGATGGAATTTTAATCAGAGAGAATTAGCACATAGTAAAACCCACAAAACAAATTAAAGCCATGTTAGGAGCAATTATCGGCGATATTGTTGGAAGCCGCTGGGAGTTCAACGCCACAAACGATTACAATTTTGAGTTCTTCTCAGACAAGAACAGTTTTACAGATGATACTATTTGTACGGTAGCTATCGCCGATGCCATCTTGAAAGGACGCGACTATGGCGAGTCCCTTCATGACTGGTGCCGACGATACATGAAGCCTACAGGTGGTTTTGGCGGTCGCTTCCGCAAATGGGTAGAAAGCGACGATCCAAAGCCATATAACTCTTTTGGCAATGGCTCTGCTATGCGCGTAAGTCCTATTGCCATGTGGTTCCTCGATGAAGACGAGGTTCTCAAGCAGGCAGAACTTTCTGCAGCATGTACCCATAACCATCCATTCGGCATCAATGGAGCCAAGTCTATTGCCTGGGCTATTCATTGTGCCATTGATTCCTTCGACGGTATTCTGAGCAAGAAGAAGGAATATGATGAGTTACTGGATATTTGCCTAGCATGTGCCAGCGACAACGGTTTTGCTTCATGTGTTGACCTTGACGACTACAAGAATCGCTTTGACGAGACATGTCAAGGCACCATTCCTCCTGCCCTGGAAATCATATTGAAAAGCGATAGTTTTGAAGATGCTATCCGTCGGGCTGTAAGTCTAGGTGCCGATGCAGACACTATTGGCGCCATTGTTGGCAGCGTTGCTGAACATATCTGGGGAATACCAGAGTGGATAAAGAAAAAGGCCATGACCTACCTGCCTGATGATATGCGCGAAGTAGTAACTGCCTTCTATAAGGCTTGCGAAGAGCGTGCAGAATACAAGCCAAAGAACAAGCAGTTGGAGCAACAGAATATGATGATGTTCTGGAAACTTGGTTATGGTCACATGGGCAAGTACATGAATGGCGAGGATCCGACTCCAGACAAGAGCAAGAAGGCGACCAAGGACAGTTGGAAGACTGAACCAATACCTCTTGAGACCAGATCTGACATAGAGATTACTTTCTCTATGGAGGACCGAGAGATGTCGATACTCCGTCAGGGGCACATTCCTGAGGCACAGGAAGACCATTGGTTCATGTACTGTGATGACGAATATATCCGTTACTATCGTAGCTGGACAGGCATGTGCGCCTTCGAAGCCCACTATGTTTACAAGGATGGAAAATATGAGATTGACAGGTTGGCAGCCAACAAGCAGTTATGTGAGTTTGGCGTGAACGGTGACATTCCTGCCAAATGTCTGTTCATCTATCTGCTCTATTGCGAGATCTCTGGTCCAAGCCACAAGGCTTGGGATGCCGTCTTTGAAGCATGGAAAGAAAGAGTGCAGAAGAATCTCGAATTACAGGAGGAAGACGAGAAGCGCACTAAGGAATGCTACGAAGCCATCAAGAAGGTAACCCAGATTGAAGCCCAGGAACTGCATGCAGCAGCCTTTAGTCGTGATAATCATCGAATCACTCCTGATAAGATTGACAAGCTTGAGGACAACGAGGTTTTCGTATTTGGCAGCAACAAAGCTGGTACCCATACCGGTGGCGCAGCAAAGGCAGCTGTCAAGAAGTTCGGAGCTAAGGTAGGACAAGGTGATGGTCTCCAGGGACAGAGTTATGCTATCGCCACAACCGAAGGACTTCTCGACATGGCAGCAAATATCAATCGCTTCATCGCGTTTGCCGAAGAACATAAAGAACTTGGATTCTTTGTAACCGCTATCGGATGTGGCAATGCCGGTCATACTCCACTCGAAATAGCACCCTTGTTCCGCAAGGCAATCGTTCTGCCAAACGTGTTGCTTCCAAGAGTATTTTGGGAGTATTACTGGATGACGGGTGACATCAATTTACACAACCTACACATTACAGGAGACTGGAAGAAGTGGGCTAAGAAATAATAACGACCAATCCCTGCCAAGAGTAGCATCAGTTGCTCCTGACAGGGATTGTTGTTTTCTTTTGTCTCTGATCAATACGAGAAGATTGGCGCATCGCCGCCTTCTTGGATCCACATGCCATGGTCATCGGTACAATGAGCATGGATCTTCTCCTTGAGTTCTTCTTCAAGTGGAAGCCATACGTCTGTGCAACCAGGATAAACGCCAGCTTTAGGATCCTTGCCTTCCTTTAGCAATACCTTGCAAGCGATATGCTCCTTCTGCTTTACGGTCAGAGAGCAAAACCAAGAGTCAAGTTCTGAGTTGGTCATGATGATATACTTGTAAATGATTCTTTTGATTAACGAGGCGCGAAGATAGTGATTTTTTCGATTCGATGGTCAACATTCGTCGGTTTATTATCAAAAGAAAGTACGTAACTGACCTAAAAGAAGGAATTTGCCATCAGGCGCCAGAGTAAATGAAGAGAAACAGCCCATCCCAGACGGGACAGGCTGCCTCCTACTCTACTCTTCAGATTCCGACGAAGTCATAGCAGACATTGAAGTATCGGTCATTGACCGGCTGGATGCTCACCACCATCT
>JAUNCV010000209.1 GCA_030526445.1 Bacteroidales bacterium
CTGGCCAGTAGTTCTCCTCGAGGTTGATGTTCGAAGTGTAGTTGCACGACCAAGGTGGAAGAATTTGTTCATTCCACAAACCCTGCAAGTTGGCCGGCACGCCCTCGGTGCGTGAGCAAGAGATGAGCAAATAGCGACCAAACTGGAAGTAGAGTTCCTCAAGATCAGGATTCACATCACCATTCTTCTCATACGAGCGCAATTGAGCATCAGTGGTCTTTGCAGCCAAGGTAGCATCTGTTGCACCAAGGTTGAAGGTCACACGGTTGAAGAACTTAGAAAAGTCCTGCTTGTGAGCTTCGTGCAACTCTGCCAGAGTCTTCTTGGTTGCATTCTCAATGCGTGCAGCCACAAGGTTCTTATAGTCACGGCCCTCTTTCACAGGGTCTTTATATCGACCATTGAAGCTGGTCACATTGCTCACCAGAATAATTGCTTCACGGCTATTGCAAATCTCAAGACCATCGCTGTAAGCCGCCTTTACTTGTCCGCCATCCAGAGTGATAGCTCGCACCTGAGTGCGGAAATGAATACCACGCTTGCTGTCATATTCACGCTCACCGCTGGTGTAACTTGGCAAAGAGGCATAAGCAGTATAACCATCAATGGTCATATCTGCAGATTCGGCCTCAATCTGAAGACGCTGATGAGCTCGGTCCCAGTCCTTGGCATGTTTGGCTTCGCTATTAAAGACAGTTGCACATTCGGTTGGCAGAAGACTATGGAAACCAATGCGCTCGTTGATAAGCGATCCATTCTTTGCTTTGAGATGAATAACGATAACACTGTCGGGTGCACTCACAAAATAGGTGCGCTCATAGTTGCCATAATTAACACGAGCCGTAGCCTCGGCCAAAGCCAAAGTGCGATTATAGCCCTCAGTCTGCTGAGGCAAACCAATATTCGAAAGTGTCAAGGTGCCAAGTGGCTGATAATTCTGGCTATATTCTCCCTCGATATTATACATTGCCTTTTCGGCATTCTTATAATCCTCTTTATCGAGATAGCTTCGAATTTCGGCAATATGCTTCCATGCATCTGGCGTATAAATTTTGTTATACGATGGCTCACCAGTCCAGAGTGTGAGGTCATTGAGCGAAATACGCTCTTCGTCAACACCACCATATACAGCAGCACCAAGATTACCATTACCTATTACGAGACTTTCCTCAAAATAATCGGCTGGCTTGTCATAGCGAAGCACCAGGTGCTCGTTCTGTGCCTGAACCAAAACAGGAAGCAAAGCAGCAGAAGCCAAACAAATTCTCTTCATAGCAAATTTAATAAAGAATTATAGGAATTGAAGGGTCTTTGGCATTACCATCAATCCTTCAATTCCTTTTAGATAAATATTACTTTGCACCTGGAGCAGCATCATTGCCTGCTACCTCAGCAGCATTCTTCTTTGACTTCTTGCCAGTTTCAATGCCCTTAACTGCATCCTGTGGCATATTTTCTTTGTGCAAATCAGCAATGCTTGGCTCCTTAAGACCAGCCAATGCAGGGGCTGCATTAGGGCCAACAATATCCATAACAATTACTTCATTGACACCCTTCTTGAGCCAGCAGCCAGGCAAGAACATAGTCTGCTGTGGACCCACATTCCAGAAACGGCCAAGACACTTGCCATTGACCCAGACAAGACCCTTGCTCCACTTCGAAAGATCAAGATAAGTATCGCCAACCTTACTTACCTTGAAGGTTCCTTTATAGAAACCTGCAAGATTGCGAGGGTCAACGTTCTGCGCATCTGCAGTAATCTTATCAGCAACTTCCGAAACTGGCTTGTAGTTCATACCCTTTGCAAAGTCATAGCATACAGGGAAGAGCTGCACATCCCAGTTCTTGAGGTTATAGGTTACCTCAGCACCAGGCACAGCAGTCTTGAGTTCCACGCTTTCAGTAATGCCCTTAGGATCGAAAATCAATTTCGAATAGTTGATGCGTCCCATTGACTCGATGAAAATTTCGAGCTTTCCACCCTGTGGAAGTTTTGGCATGCGCAAAGTGTTCTCTGCACCATTGCCACGATAGAGACGACCAATCAGTTTGCCATCAACGAAGACTACAGCATAGTCGCACATATCCTTGATTACAAGAAGACCCTCTTCCTGAGTCTTTGGCAACTGGCAGCTGTAAAGGGTCGAACCATAGCCCATATTGAACTGCTCCATAGGCTTGATGTCTCGGCTCTGGATAGCCTTTGGCTGATTCTCTGCTGCATAGAGAGGCGCAAACTCTGTAAGCTTGAACTCTGGCACAGCAACGATTGGCTTTGCCTTTGGCACTGCAGGGAGTTTCTTGTCCGAATAATTCTGCAAGAGCTCACGCAGTTTCCAATATTTCTCGGTTACTGAACCCTGCTCATTGATAGGAGCATCATAGTCATAAGATGTACAGTCAGGCTGATAACCAGGCACGTTGGCACCTGCCCACTGTCCGAACGATGTGCCACCATGAGTCATGTAGAGAGAGAACGAAATATTGCGGTCGAGCATATCCTTGATGCCATTGACCATTGGCTCATAAGGACGAGTCTGGTGTGGATAGCCATAGTTGTCGAACCAGCCGCTCCAGAATTCAGAGCACATCTTTGGAGCATCGGGACGCATTTCACCAACTTTCTTGAACTCCTTCTCAATATTGGCACCAGTACCGAAGTTCATAGTCCAAAGAAGATCGTCAAGCGCATTATCAGTGAAGTTCGAAGACCAGTCACACTGGAACAACTGAGTCTTATCCCAGCCTGCTGCA
>JAUNCV010000019.1 GCA_030526445.1 Bacteroidales bacterium
TAAGGTGGGCGAGAAAGCCCCCAAAATGGGTTTGGCCTCTGTCAACGGACATCCTGCCGTCTTGATGACCATCACCAAACAGCCTAACGTTGGCACCATCCAACTCACCGAGGCGCTCGATGCAGCTATGGCCGAAATCATCCCAACTCTGCCCTCTACAGTCAAAGTTAATACCGAGATTTACCGCCAGCAGCGTTTCATTGATTCCTCCATCTCAAACATACAGAAATCGCTCATCGAGGGCGCCATCTTTGTGGTGCTTGTGCTCTTCATCTTCCTCATGAACTGGCGCACCACACTCATCTCGCTCGTCACCATTCCTCTTGCCTTGCTGGTGAGCATTCTTACGTTGCAGTTCATGGGTCTTTCCATCAATACCATGTCTATTGGCGGCATGGCTATTGCCATTGGTTCCTTGGTCGATGACGCTATTGTCGATGTCGAAAATGTATGGAAACACCTGCGTCGCCACGGCCCATGCTCTTCGCTTAAAGAGAAACTCAAAGTGATTTTCGAAGCCTCGCGCGAGGTTCGAATGCCTATTCTCAATTCCACCCTCATCATTGTGGTGAGCTTTGTGCCTCTTTTCTGCCTCAGCGGCATGGAGGGTCGCATGCTGGCTCCGCTCGGCATCGCCTTTATCGTGAGTCTCTTTGCCTCAACATTGGTGGCACTTACCCTCACTCCTGTGCTTTGCAGTTACCTGCTCAAGGTCAACCACAAAGAGAGCAGCGAAGAGGGCTTGCCCGAACCTCGTCTCACCCAGACTTTGAAACATTGGTATGGCTCTACCCTCAGCTGGGTACTCAATCATGGTCGAAGTGTACTGGCGGGTGTGGCACTTCTTTTCTTAGCCACTTTAGGTGGTTTCTTCACCCTTGGTTCCAGCTTCTTGCCATCGTTCAACGAGGGTTCGCTAACCATCAATGTTGGTTCTATTCCGGGCATTTCGCTCGAAGAGTCCGACAAATTAGGTCGTCGTGCCGAAGAGATTCTCATCCAGGTTCCTGAGATTCAGGTGGTGGCTCGAAAGACAGGTCGCGCCGAACTCGACGAACATGCACTTGGCGTGAATGTCTCAGAAATTGAAGCTCCTTTTGTTCTTTCTGACCGAAACAAAGAGGAGTTCCTGGCCGACGTGCGTCAGCGTTTGGCCGAGCTCCCTGGATGTAATATCGAGATTGGTCAGCCCATCTCACATCGTCTCGATGCTATGTTATCGGGCACACAGGCCAATATTGCCATCAAACTGTTTGGCTCAGACCTCAACCACATGTTCATGATTGGCAACCAGATTAAGGCAGAGATTGCCGGTATCGAGGGTGTTGCCGACCTCAATGTTGAGCAGCAGATAGAACGTCCACAACTCAAGATTATTCCACGACGCGAAATGCTGGCACGCTATGGCATCTCACTTCCCGAATTTGCCGAATATGTCAACGTATTGCTGGGTGGCGAAGTGGTGAGTCAGGTCTATGAAGGCAACCGTGTGTTCGACCTCACCGTTAAGGTACACGACGAAGACCGCCAGAGCATGGAGCAGATTCGCGATCTTCGCATCTCTACACCCGAGGGCAAACTCATTCCTCTCAGTCAAGTGGCACAGATACAGAGTGGTGCGGGTCCAAATACCATCAACCGCGAAAATGTGTGCCGTAAAATTGTCATCTCTTGTAATGTGGCAGGTCGCGATCTTCGCTCGGTGGTTAATGACATTCAAGAACGCGTGGCCGAAACCATCGAACTTCCCGAAGGCTATCGCATTGAATATGGCGGACAGTTCGAAAGCCAGGAGACAGCCTCTCGCATCTTGCTCATTGCATCATTACTCTCTATCCTTGTCATCCTCTTGCTGCTCTATCAGCAGTTCCGCGACATGAAACAGAGCGTTGTCGTGCTCTTCAACTTGCCTCTCGCACTCATCGGTGGAGTTTTGGCACTCTTCTGCACCAGTGGTATTTTGAGCATCCCTGCCATCATCGGCTTCATCTCGCTCTTTGGCATTGCTACCCGCAACGGCATGCTGCTCATTGACCGCTACAACCAGCTTTCAGCCCAGACTTCGCTCTCTGTGCGCGACATCGTGATGCATGGCTCACTCGACCGACTCAACCCTATCATCATGACTGCTCTCACCTCTGCACTCGCACTCATTCCACTGGCTGTGGGCGGAGAGCTTCCAGGTAATGAGATTCAGTCACCTATGGCACAAGTCATTCTGGGAGGTTTGCTCAGCAGTACTTTCCTCAACATCTTTGTGGTGCCTATCATGTACATTTTGACTCACAAAAAATGAAAAGACTCTATATTTATATAATGTATGCGTGCGCAATGTGCGCTCCCGCTTTGGCTCAGAACGCCTATCAAGAGGTACTTTCTGCCGTCGAAGCAAATTCGCCTCGTCTCAATGCCCTTCGCTTAGAGAGTGAAGCTCAGCAGGCCGAGGCTCGCCAGGAGTGTGTGCTCGAAAACCCCGAAGTGGAATTTGCCTATCTTTGGGGCGATCCTTCAAGCATCGGTCATCGCTGGGATCTGGGTGTTTCTCAGTCGTTTGACTTCCCCACCACCTATCTGCACCGTAGTCAGGTGAAGCGTCTCGCTATCGAGAGCGCCCATCTTCAGTATGCTGCTGCTAAACAGGAGGTGATGCTTCAGGCCAAACAGTTATGTGTTGAGTTAGCCTATAACGACTCTCTCATTGGCATGCTTCAAAATCAGGTCAAGATGGCCGAAAAACTACTTGAATGCGAACGTACCCGTCTCAACGAGCAGGCTGCCACTATCATCGAATACAATCTGGCACAACGTCAGTTGCAGCAGAGCCGTAGCGAACTACATACACTTTTGGCGCAGCACGATGCACAGGTGATGGAACTGCAGGCATTGGCTGGAGAAAACATTTCGGCCCGCCTCACTTTGGCCGACTTGCCCCTCTATGGGCACCTCTCTTCGTTCAACGACTGGTGGGAACAAACTGCTCTTCAGGCTCCTCTGATGCGCTATGTTCAGAACGAAATCGAACTGACCGAAAAGCAGCAGCGAGTGGCCAAAGATGGTTGGCTCCCAGGGCTCAGAATCGGTTATATGAGCGAAAACACCAACGAAGATACTTGGCGTGGCCTCAAGGTAGGCGTAACATTGCCCGTCTGGGGTAATCGTCACAAAGTGAAAGCCAGCCAGTTGCGACATGAGGCTGCTCAAAACGAAGCCATTGCCCAGAAACAGGCCTTCATGGCTCGCCTCAAAGGTCTTTTTGTCAAGGCTCAAAGCCAGCAGCAACAAGCCAGCGAGATTCGTTCTCTCATCGACGAACAGCAGATGCCAGCGCTCCTCCAGAAGCAATACAACGAGGGAGCTATCACCCTACCTGCTTATCTTTCTGGAATGATTGAACAGCTTGAGCTACAGAAAAATTTGCTATCTGTAGAGCGAGAAGCATGCCTTATGTGGACAGAATTGCATAGTATTGAATAAAAAAGACACTTTTTGGGCGGTTTTTCGAAATTTTTGATTAACTTTGCCCCATGGAAAATCGATCGACATTTGCAACACGCATGGGTGGTATTGCTGCAGCCGTAGGTTCGGCTGTAGGCTTTGGTAATATCTGGCGTTTCCCTTATATCACTGGGCAGGATGGCGGTGCAGCCTTCCTGCTCATTTATGTGTTTAGTGTACTGCTCCTGGGCATTCCGCTCATGGTCTCTGAGTTCGTCATCGGCCGTTCGGCTCACAGTAACATTGTGACCTCTTTCAAGAAAGTGGCACCTGGAACGAAATGGCATTGGGTGGGCATTCTCAGCCTTTTGGTGGCTATTCTCATCCTGGGCTTCTATGTTGTGCTTTCGGGCTGGACACTTCGCTACACCTATCTAGCTGCTATCAACAGCATGGAAGGCGACGACTTCGGTGCCTTTGTCTCTTCGCCCATCGAGCCGCTGCTCTGGACCATTGCCGCCATTGTCATCAATGCAGGCATACTTTTGGGTGGTGTGCAAAAAGGCATTGAGCGAGCCTCGAACATCATGATGCCTGTTCTGGCCGTCATCCTGCTCCTGCTCGTCATCAACAGCTGTTTCCAGCCAGGATTCAGCGAGGGCATGTCCTATCTTTTTGTGCCCGACTGGAGCAAAGTGACCGGTCAGGTGTGGATCGATGCACTCGGTCAGGCCTTCTTCTCTCTCTCATGTGCCATGGGCATCCTCATTGCTTACGGCAGCTATTTAGGCGACAACACCAAAGTGGGCAAAACCGCCTGCACCGTAGCAGGTCTTGACACCATCATTGCCATTATGGCGGGCATCGTTATCTTCCCAGCCTGTTTCTCTTTTGGCATTGAGCCCGAACAAGGTTCCAGCCTTGTGTTTGTCACTTTGCCTCGCGTCTTTTTGCAAATGCCAGGTGGCTACATCCTGGGCGTACTCTTCTTCCTGCTCATCACATTGGCGGGTATCACTTCGTGCATGAGCATCTTTGAGGTTCCGGTCTCATATCTGCAAGAAGAATGGAAAATGAGTCGCAAAACTGCCGTTCTCTGCAGCAGTATCTGGGCTTTGGGCTTAGGTGTTGTCTGCTCTCTTTCATTGGGCTTGCTGGGCGATGTAACCCTTTGGGGCGATAATATTTTCGACTTCCTCGACCACCTCACTTCGCGCTACATGATGCCTATCTGCGCTCTGCTCATCTCGCTTTTTGTGGGCTGGTGGCTCGACAAAGAGATTATTCAAGACACCATCACCAACTGGCAGAACGACTCGGGCTGGTATCTCCGCCCGCTTCTCTGGATTATGCGTGTCTTCGCTCCTATTTGTATTTTTATTATTTTCCTTAGCGGACTTGGACTTATCTGATGTCAAAAGAACGAGCAATATTTGTAACCAAACTGGGTGGCATTTTTGCTGCCGTAGGTAGTGCCGTTGGTCTGGGCAACGTGTGGCGTTTCCCTTACGAGACCGGTGCCAATGGCGGTGCTGCTTTTCTCCTCATATATTTGGCTTGTGTGCTCTTATTGGGCACTCCACTCCTCTTGGCCGAACTCTCTTTGGGACGAGCTGGCCGAGAGAATCCTTGTGGCACATTCCGCAAGTTTGCCCCCAGTTCTCCCTGGTTTCTGATGGGTTATCTGGGAGCACTCATCATGCTTCTCATCGTAGGTTTCTACAGCGTTGTGGCCGGCTGGACACTTTGCTACACCACCAACTCCATTACTGGCCAGGTACCAGAGTTCGGCAGTTTCAGCTCCAGCTATGGTCCGCTGTTCTGGATGACGCTTTTCTTTCTTATCAATGCCGTTATCTTGTTGGGAGGCGTACAAAAAGGCATCGAACGAGCCAGCAATGTGCTCATGCCTCTTCTAGCACTCATGCTCGTGGCACTTTGTGTCAACTCGCTTCTTTTGCCTGGAGCTGGCGACGGTCTTTCGTTCCTTTTCCACCCCGACTTCTCTAAAATCGACAGCCATGTCATTCTTTCTGCCATGGGCCAGTCGTTCTTTTCTATCTCGGTAGGAATCTCGTGTCTGCTCACCTATGGTTCCTATTTGCCAGGCAGCACCAAGATGGGACGAACCTCTCTCTCCATCACCTTGCTCGATACGCTCATTGCCATCCTTTCGGGCATTATCATCTTCCCAGCCTGCTTCTCGTTCGGACTTGAACCAGGTGCTGGCCCAGGTTTGGCCTTCATCACTCTGCCCGAAGTCTTCTCACAGATGGCAGGCGGTTCGTTCTGGAGTTTCTGTTTCTTTGCCCTTTTGGCAGTGGCAGCACTCACCTCAAGCCTCTCTATGCTCGAAACCCCAACCGCTATTTTGCAAGAGGAGTTTGGCTTCTCACGTCGCTCGGCCGTAATCACAGCTTCACTTGTAGGCTGGGTGCTTGGCATTCTTTGCGCACTTTCTTTTTGTCCCGAGTTCTCTGCGGCCCTCAGCATTGGCGGCATGTCGGTGTTCGATATCTTCGATGGTCTCACCGCCAACTTCCTCATGCCATTCTCCGGTATGCTCATGGCTATCTTTGTGGGTTGGGTACTCAATCGCAAGGTTATGACCGATACCCTCACCAACCAAGGGAACGATTCAGGTTGGTTCATCCCCCTCTTCTATTTCCTGGTTCGCTGGTTTGCCCCCGTCTGCATCTTACTCATTTTCCTTAGCGGATTAGGCATACTCTAAAGCTTTTCCACCATTTTCACAACCCTATAGTGTCAAATTTTTGGACAAATTCAGCCTCAGAAAGTCGGTTTTTCCACTTTCTGAGGCTTATATTATATAAATATGTGTCATCTTTGCAGCAGAAACAACAACTGCTATGAAGAGATTTTTGATTACTATACACTTGATGCTGATGGCAACCCTCGGCTGTTGGGCGCAGGACACACTCCTGTTCACCCTCAGCCAAGCCATCGACTGGGCACAACGCCATGCCCCAAGCGCTGTGGCGGCTCAGCACACATTACAAAGCGCCTACTGGAACTTCCGCGCCTATCAAGCCAGTTACAAACCAGCCGTCTCTCTTTCCACATCGCCCACTTTCAACCGTGGCATTGAGCGCGTTGTTCAGCCCGATGGCACCAACAGCTTCGTGCATGTAAGTCAGCTCAGCACCGATGCAGCCATCGAAGTGTCGCAGAACATTCCACTTACAGGTGGCAATCTCTTTATGAAGAGTTCCCTCTTGCGCGATGACCAGATTGAAGGCAGCAAAATGACCGCCTTCCGCTCTCAGCCCATTTCTATCGGCTATCAGCAAAACCTTATCGGCTATAACGAGATGCGCTGGAACCGACGCATCGAACCGCTGAAATGGCAAGAGGCGCAGAAACAGTATAACGAAACCATGGAGCTTGTGGCATCGCAGGCCAGCCAATATTTCTTCGACTTAGCTACGGCTCAAACCAATGTGGATATTGCCCGCAGCAATCTCGCCTCGGCCGACACACTCTGCCGCTATGCCAAAGGCCGCTACAACATAGGCACCATCACCGAAAACGAAATGCTGCAACTTGAACTCAACCAGCTTCGCGAAGAGACCAACCTGCTCGATGCCGATGTAGAGATGAAGCAAGCAGCCGAAGCCTTGCGCAATTTCCTGAATCTGCCCACCGGAACTGCTCTCGTCGTGATGCCCGACAGCCATGTGCCAACTCTAGAAATCCCTTTGGACGAAGCTCTCGAACTGGCTTTGCAAAACAGTCCAGATCCCGACTATTACATGCGTCAGCAGCAAGAGGCACGACAGAATTTAGCCTACGCTCGTGCCAGCACCCGCCTGAAGGCAGACCTCTATCTGCAGTTCGGACTTTCACAGACAGGCGAGACGTTTCACGAAGCTTACCGCAGCCCTACCGATATGCAATATGCTTCGCTTTCACTCTCTGTTCCTATTCTCGATTGGGGCCGAGGCAAAGGCAAACGTCGTGTGGCTCAGTCAAATGTCGATCTGGCCGATCTGCGTGCCGAACAGGGCATGAAGAGCTTCGAACAGAATGTCATGAAAATGGTACAGCAATTCAACTTGCAGAGCCGACGTGTAGCTGTGGCAAATCAGGCTAGCCAGACCGCCAAACGACGCTACGAAGTGGCCCGTCGTCTCTACGTGCTGGGCAAAAACACCATTCTCGACCTCAACAGTGCCATCAGCGAAAAAGATGCGGCCCGACGCAGTTTCATCCAAAGCCTCTCTACCTACTGGACTCTCTATTACGGACTTCGCTCCATGACAGGTTTTGATTTCGAAAAAAGAATGCCTATCAATTGGAATAAAATATAAATAAAGTATGGATACAATGTTGCAACCACGCCCGTGGTACTCTCGCTATAAATATTATCTCATCTCTGGCATAGCTCTACTTGCACTCATCTTTTATGTAGGCTCGATTGCTTTCGGTCCCAGCCGCCAGCGCATCGACCAGGAGATGGTTCGTATTGGCGAGGCAAAGTGGGAGGCTTTTCGCGAATATGTCGATGTTGAAGGTCTGGTGCAGCCCATCCGCACCCTGAAAATCAATACACGCGAAGCGGGAACTGTGCTTCGTATTGTGGCCGAAGAGGGACAGACGCTCCAGCAAGGCGACACCATCCTGGTGCTCACCAATCCCGACCTCGAGCGTGCCATCGAAGACCAGCGCGATGAGCTCGCCCGCCAGCAAACCTCCTACGAACAGCAGCTCATCGAGCAAGAAAAACTTCGCCTATCGCTCAAGAAGCAATCCTTGCAGACACAATACGAGATGAGCCGACTGGAGAAAAACATCGGCCTCGATCGCGAGGAGCATCAGATGGGCATCAAGAGCCGAGCACAACTCGAGGTGGCCGAAGAAGAATACAAATATCAGCAGCAACGCACTCAGCTGGAGATGCTTTCGCTTCGCAATGACTCGGCCTCGGCCGTGCTTCGCAGCCAACTCATGGCTCGCGATATGGAGCGTGAACGCAAGAAGTACCGCCACACCGAAGAGCGCCTTGCCGAACTTGTGGTGCTCGCCCCCTGTGAGGGCCAGCTAAGCTATATCTCTGCCACCGATGGCCAGCGCGTAGGTGCCGGCGAAATGATAGCCGAAATCAAGGTTCTTACCGACTTCAAGCTCCATGCTTCGCTCAACGAGTACTACATTGACCGCATCACCTCGGGCCTGCCAGCGGGTGTAAAGTATCAAGGCGAAAGCTATCCGCTCCGCATCACCAAAGTGGTGCCCGAAGTGAAGAACCGCTCGTTCGATATCGATCTTGTGTTCGATGCCGAAAGACCCGAAAACATTCGCGTGGGCAAAAGCTATCGCGTGCAGATTGAGTTGGGCAAGCCCGAAGAGGCAATCACCATTCCTCGTGGCGATTTCTATCAATATACCAGTGGCCGATGGATTTACGTGCTCGACAAATCGGGCAAACAAGCCACAAAGACCAACATAAGCATTGGCCGACAGAACCCTTCGCAATACGAAATTCTCGAAGGTCTGCAGCCTGGCGATCAAGTGATTACTACTGGATACGAAAATTTCGGTGAAGCCGAAGTAATTGTACTGAAATAATGTTCAAACACTACTTTTCCACAGCCGTCCGCAACTTGCTTCGCAACAAGTTTCAGACACTCTTCTCCATCGTGGGGCTTGCCGTGGCCTTCTTCTGCTTCGGCATCTGCACCTACTTTATCTATGGTTTCCTCTCGATGGACACCTACTACAAAAACCACGATCGTGTGCTGATGCTCAAGGCCGACCATCGGGTTTCGGGCACACGCCCACAGTGGATTCGTACCATGCAGGAACAATGTCCCGAGGTGGAATCTGTGTTCCGTTTTTACGAAGAGAGCAACAATTACAAACACGACGAGCTGGGCGATAATATCAATATGGTGGTTATCACCTGCGATACAACCCTGCGCCACATCTACAACCCTCGCCTCAGAGCAGGCAGCTGGCAGGCAGCAGAACATTCGCCCAACAGCATGCTCTTGACCGAAAGTTATGCCCGAAAGTTCTTCGGCACCCCTGAGCAAGCTATCGGACAGCAGTTTGTCTATCGCACTGGTTTCCACTATCAAGAGGAGAATATCAACAACACCTACACGGTGCAGGCTGTGGTCGAAGATCTTCCTTTCAACAACTCGCTGCTCACATTCTGCGATTTGGCTGCATGGGTATTCAACGATGTAGATGTGCCCTGGCTGAACGGCTCTGATGACGGCATGCTCTTCGAACCTCGCATCCTGCTTCGCAAAGGAGTTGACCCTGATGCATTTATACGCCTCTTGGACGAACAAAAATAGATGCAAAGATGGAGTGGAGGGCCGATAATGGCAATTACTTTTTCAACTATCTTTCGGCCGACAAGACCTTCGATCCCGAGCAGGCATTTGGCGCCAATTCCATCTTCTATCTCCTGATGTTCATTATCTTAGCCCCCGGATTGCTCATTCTGCTTTCGGCCCTAAGCAACTTCTTTCACTTGCTCATCAGCAACATCATGATGCGTCGCAGAGAATACACACTTCGTCGCACCCATGGCGCTCACACCCGTGACCTGTGGATGATGGTGAGCACGCAGGTTTGCCTCACGCTGCTTCTGGTGGGTATTGTAACACTGGTGATCATCGAACTAGGTGCACCGCTGCTCACCTTCCAAGCCAATGCATATCATCACCTGATGCTCGACACGACAGAGATGCTGCAGCAAGCCGGCTGGCACATCTTCCTCCTGCTCCTCATTGGCATAGGAATCTCTTGGCTGGCTGTGGCTCGCGTGCGCAAAGACTCGTTGCAAGAGTCGCTCAAAACCACCACAGGCCGTCGCCCTGGCAATCATGCGGGTCGAAACATCCTCATGGGTTGGCAAATGCTCATTGGCATCCTCTTCTTCACCGTTCTGGCTGGCCTGTTACTGCAGATTAACATCAACCAGGATGCTCAGCACGCTTGGCTTACTCCCCAAGAGAAAGAGGAAATATTCTTCATGGACAATATGACCGACGAAGAGTCTCGCTATAGGTATATGGCAGATTTCCAGACCATTCCATCGGTCAAAGAGGTGATAGCGCTCAATAAAGACTGCATGCTTCTCAATCTTCGTGCATGGAGAGCCGTACAAACCTGCGATGCGCAAGGTGACACGTTAGAGGCAAGTCTGGTGGCATGCAACAGTCAGGTGCTGCAATTCATCAACACGCCATTGCTACAAGGCCGATGGAGCGAAAAAAATGACGAAGTGCTTATTGATGAGCATTTTGCCAGTCGATGCAACCTGCATGTGGGCGATATGCTCAAGCTTGTGTCTGATAAAGATAATGCCGAAATTCTGGCACAACTGAATGAATATGTGACCATAACCGGCATCATAGACAATGCCATGCAGATGAGCAGCAAGAACCAAGGAACCAACTACTGGACCTATCGTCGTGGTGGTATTTATGTCGATGCCAAACAGAAGACGAGCTACCAGATAGCTGTCAAATGCTACCCAGGAAAGGCCCAGGAATGCCGCCATGATTTCTTCGAGAAACAAAAGCAGCAGGGTTTTGAGATTGCCGATGAATCGCAAATAGAAACACTCTATTCGTTCAACGCAAAAAATAACCATGGCGAAAAAGAGTTGCTTCCTCTCTTCTGGCTTTTTGCAGGCATTGCACTCATCATCACTATGTTAGGCACTTATTCGGCCATTCATGTCGATACCAGTGCTCGACGCAAGGAGATGGCCATCCGCAAGATCAATGGCGCCAAGGCACATCATATTGCCTTGTGCTTTGCCCGCCTCTACATTATATTATTAGTAGTGGCAGCTGCCATCGCCTTCCCGCTCACCTATCTGTTCTTCGACTTCCTGGCCAAAGAGTATCGCGAAGCGTTCAACTATGGCTTCCTGTTCTACACCTGCATCTTCCTCCTCATGGCACTCTTTGTGGCCCTGACCATTGGCGTGCAAATCTGGCAGATAGCGAGAATCAATCCAAGTAAGATAATTAAAGAAGAATAAGAACTCTTTATGTTCAAACACTACTTAACCATAGCGGTCCGCAACTTGCTCCACAACAAGTTTCAGACACTTTTCTCCATCGTGGGACTTGCCGTGGCCTTCTTCTGCTTCGGCTTCTGCTCCTACTTTGTATATGGTCTCCTCTCGATAGACACCTACTACAAGAACCACGATCGAGTTCTCATGCTAAAAACAGCGCATTTCATTTCGGGCACTAAAAACGAATGGATTCGTATGCTCGAAGAGCAATGCCCTGAGGTTGAGGCTGTTTTCCGCTTTAATACAGAAGCAAATGATTATACTATTGACGAAAACGACATAAAAGTCAACCTCTTAACCATTGAGTGCGACACCACACTTCGCCACATCTATAATCCCACCCTATTAGCGGGCAGTTGGCATGGTGCAGAGCATTCGCCCAATAGTTTTATCATGACCGAAAGCTTTGCCAAAAAGCTTTTCGAGAATCCGGACAAGGCCATCGGTCAGCAACTCACATTGGCAGAAAGCAAGCCACATTCTCAGCACAATTCGAACAGAACTTATACGGTTCAGGCAGTTGTGGAAGATTTGCCCTTCAACAACACAATCCAGATGTGCAGCCCTATGGCGGCTTGGGTATTCAACGATGAGAATGGCGAAATCTTTGCGGCCGAAAACACCGAAGAAAGTCAGTATATCCATTTTTATGAGCCTCGCATTTTGCTGCGCGAAGATGTTGATCCTGCAGCCTTTATCAAGCGATTAGATGCCCTCGAAATTGATACTAACGTTTCCTTCAGATTCAACAACGAGGAAAGGACATACAGAAATCTCTCGGCCGATTATACATTCGACATTGAACAGATATTCGATAAAAACTGGGTCTTTGTCTTGCTTTTGCTTGGCATTTTGACTCCAGGATTCCTGATTCTGCTATCGGCCTTGAGCAACTTCTTTCACCTGCTCATCAGCAACATCATGATGCGCCGACGCGAATATACGCTTCGCCGAGTGCATGGTGCCCACACCCGCCATCTTTGGTACATGGTGAGCACACAGGTTTGCCTCAAACTGCTGTTAGTGAGCCTGTTCACATTAGTAATTGTCGAATTAGGCGCCCCTTTGCTGGAAATGGATTTTAACAGCAACGCACGCATTGCCCTCGACAAGAACGAGATGCTTCGACAAACGCTCAATCACATCGTCTTCCTGCTGCTGATGGGCTTAGGCGTAGCATGGCTGGCCGTAGCACGCATTCGCAAAGACTCACTGCAGGAGTCTATGAAAACCTCCACGGGCCGTCGCCCCGGGCGACACAATGGCCGAAATATCCTTATGGGATGGCAAATGTTCATTGGCTTCTTGTTTACAACCATCTTGGGTGGACTCATCTTGCAAATAAACATCAACAAGAATGCTCAGCACCCTTGGCTCACAAGTGAGGAGAAACGAGAAATTCTGTTTGTGCCAAGCAACCTCGACACAGAAAAAGACGAGGCGCTGCTGGCCGATATCCGTGCCATTCCTGAGGTGAAAGAGGTGATTTTCATGAACAAAGATATCGCCAATCTTGAAATTTCGACATGGCGAGCCTTTAATGTTCTCACCGAAGCCGGTGACACGCTCGATGTAGGTCAAGGTTGTTGCAATACGCAGGTTCTTCAATTCATCAAGGTGCCGTTGCAGCAAGGCCGATGGGCAGAAAAAGACGATGAAGTTGTGATTGACAAAATTTTTGCCGAGCGTAGCAAACTCCATATTGGTGATCAAATAGAGGTCCCTTTCAACGAAAGATACTATGCAGAATTCAACAATATCAAGTATTTCAAGATAGTAGGCATCATTGACAATGCAATGCAAAAAACCAGCGATAACCACAATCGCACTTCCTGGAAAGTGATGCGAGGGGGTATCTACTTCAATTTCCCATTCGAGAATTGTCACTTTGCCGTAAAGAGCCAACCTGGGAAGGCTGAAAAATGCGCTCAAGAGCTGGTTCAATGTCTGCTCAGACATGATATTGTGCGTGATAGCCAATATTCGTTCAAAACGCTCTACAAGAGCAACGAGAACAACAGCCAAGGCGAGAAAGAGATTCTTCCCATCTTCTGGCTTTTTGCTTCCATTGCACTCATCATCACTATGTTAGGCACTTATTCGGCCATTCATGTCGATACCAGTGCTCGACGCAAGGAGATGGCCATTCGCAAGATCAATGGCGCCAAGGCGCATCATATTGCATTCAGGTTTGTTCGCCTCTACATTATTTTATTAGTAGTGACAGCAGCCATCGCCTTCCCGCTCACCTATCTGTTCTTCAACATTTTTGTCAACGAGTATGGTGAGAAATTCAACTATGGCTTCCTGTTCTACACCTGCATCTTCCTCCTCATGGCCATCTTTGTGGCCCTGACCATTGGCGTACAAATCTGGCAAATAGCGAGAATCAATCCAAGTAAGATAATTAAAGAAGAATAAAATATGAAAAAGATAGAAATTAAAAACCTCAAGAAGGTGTTTCGTACCGAATTGGTCGAAACAGTAGCATTGAACAATGTGTCGCTCACAGTAGAAGAGGGCGAGTTTGTGGCCATCATGGGTCCATCGGGCTGTGGCAAATCAACTTTGCTCAACATTGTGGGCTTGCTCGACAACCCTTCGGAAGGTGAGTATCTGCTCGATGGAGTGGATGTAAGCAAAAAGAGTGAGGGTGAACGAACTGATATCAGAAAAGGTACGTTGGGATTTGTGTTCCAGGCATTTAATCTCATTGAGGACCTCAATGTAGAGGAGAACATTGAGCTGCCTCTGCTCTATATGGGCTTGCCCAAGAGCGAGCGACGCAAACGTGTGGCCGAAGCCATTGAGCGCATGGGCATCAGTCATCGTGCCAAGCACTTCCCTGCTCAGCTTTCGGGCGGCCAGCAGCAGCGTGTAGCCATCGCTCGCGCCATTGTGTGCCGACCTTCGCTCATTCTGGCCGATGAGCCTACGGGTAATCTCGACTCAAAGAACGGACACGAAGTGATGGAGCTTCTCTCTGAGCTGCACAAAGAGGGCACAACCATCGTGATGGTGACACACTCGCAGAAAGATGCAACCTATGCCGACCGCACTATCAACCTCTTTGATGGACAGGTGGTTGAGACAGTGGAATTGTAATATATAACAGGGAATTTAGAGGAATTCCTTGTTCCTTTTTATTTCAAGACAAAGAAAATATTCCTTTTAATTCCTTCAATTCCCTGTAGAAAAAATTTTCTTGTATCAGAACTGAAGTATAAAGCTCGCTCCTCCTGTCTCATTGCCCGAGCAGGAGAGCGAGCCTTTGTGCAGGCTCATAATCTGTCGGCTCAAAGCCAAACCAATGCCCGAACCCGATGATTTCGAAGTATAGAACGGCAGGAAGATCTCCTCCTGCTTGCCGGCCGGAATGCCCGGACCATTGTCTGAAACACAGATACGAGGCCTTCCATCGGGACAAGAGGCAATAATCTGAATCTGTGTAGCCGGCGCCTCAATGGCATTCTTCACAAGGTTTTTGAGCACTTGCATAATCTGGCCTTCATCGCACACAAGTTTCAGTCCTTGCGTGCATTGTATGCTGATATTCTGACCTGTATAGAGTTTTTCGAGCGAAAGAAGCATCGAACGCGCATCCACTTCCTGCATCACAGGTTTGGGTAAATGGGTGAGCGTGTGGTAACTATCAAGGAAGCCCTTGATGGAGGTGCATTGCTCATTGATGACCGAAATAGCCTCCTGTGTGTCTTCGGCCGAATAAGGGCGTTGCATCATATCCTCACTGAGCGAAATAATCGGGGTGATAGAGTTACGCAATTCGTGGGTCATGATGCGCAGGATGCGGTCGTAGTAGAGGCGCTTCGTCTCCAGTTCCATCTGGCTCTGGCCATAGCTATGAAGGATGCGGTTCATGTCGGCATACATCTGCTTGAGTTCTTCATCGTGCGTTTCGGGAAAACGGCTCATGGTGTCATGATTGAGCATACTGCCCAGAAAAGTCTTCACCTGATTGGGCAAAAACGAGGCAGCACTCCAGATGGCGCAGAGCAAACCAATTGTAACACAGGCACAAAGCAACATCACCGACCAAGGCCAGCCGCAAAGACATCCCGCCACCAGCAGGCAGCCCGATGCCATCAGCATCAGGCTCAGCAAGAGCATAAAGAGATGATAGTATTTCTGCTTCATTTCTCGTACTTCTTGAGTTTATTATAGAGCGTCTGGCGCGAAATGCCCAAGCACTCTGCCGCATTCACCAAGTTACCACCTTCAGCCTCAACCACCTCAAGAATGTGCTTACGCTCCACCTCTTCGAGCGAGAGGTGCTGAGCAGCCTCCAGCTTATCATGGAGCGATGCCGCCTCGGCCGCCAAGGATGCATTTTCTTGCTTAACACGATGTTTCTCAATAGCTTTATGCAGTTTATCGATCAATGTAGCATTGTCCCAGGGCTTTGTGATAAAGTCCTCGGCACCCTGCTGCACACTTCTTACAGCCAAGTCAATATCGCCAAAGGCCGTGATGAGCACCACTGCCGGCGCATGAGGCAACTCGTTGATGCGGTTGAGCCAGAAAAGGCCCTCTTCGCCATCCAGCTTGCGGCTGTCGAAGTTCATATCGAGCAGCACCACATCCACATCGCCCGCCTGAAGCAAAGCTGGTATGAGTTTGGGGTCGGGAGCAGTCACCACAGTGTCAAAAACACCGCGAAGCACCAGTTTGAGCGAACGAAGCACCGACTGGTTATCGTCAATAATCAAGATTTTCTGAGCGTTCATATCAGCAAAAATAACCCAATATTTCGAAAGTTCCAAAATATCTTCCCGCAAGATGCTGCTTCGGCCAAAAAGACGAATATCAATACTTTATATTGTATGCGCACTTGCCAAAATAATATGATAGACAGCGATTTGCAACCCGAATAAACAGATTTTCGGCCACAAGCTTTGCCAATAAATGCGCTTTCATTATCTTTGCAGCCGCTTTCTTAAGCAAATGAGATTATTAATGATTGGCAACCATTAAAAAAGTTGCCATTGATTTACAACCAATTGAAAAGTTGTTTTTACAATGAACTATCTTTTTACTTCGGAGTCCGTTTCTGAAGGACACCCAGACAAAGTTGCTGACCAGATCAGCGATGCTATTCTCGACGAATTTCTTGCACAGGACGCTCACAGCAAGGTAGCTTGTGAGACCCTCGTTACCACCGGTCAGGTTGTTTTGGCTGGTGAGGTTAAGAGCAATGCCTATGTTGATTTGCTCAACACTACCCGTGCCGTGATTAACCGCATTGGCTACACCAAGGCTGAATATAAGTTTGATGGTGACAGCTGTGGCGTGTTCAGCGCCATTCACGAGCAGAGTGATGACATCAACCGTGGTGTTGTGCGTCAGGAAGAGACTGAACAGGGCGCTGGCGACCAGGGCATGATGTTCGGCTATGCTACTAACGAGAGCCACAATTATATGCCTCTCACCCTCGAACTCAGCCAGTTGCTCCTCATCGAGCTCGCTAAGATTCGCAAGGAGACAAACTTGATGCCTTACCTCCGTCCAGATGCTAAAAGTCAGGTTTCTATCGAATATGATGAGCAGAACCGCCCAGTGCGCGTTCACACCATCGTTGTTTCTACTCAGCACGACGAGTTCGACACCGATGAGGCTATGCAGCAGAAGATTCGTGAAGATGTGATCAACATCCTCATGCCACGCCTCTTGGCTCGCCTCAGCGAGGAGGAGAAGGCTCTCTTCGACAATGAGATTATCTATCACGTGAACCCAACCGGCAAATTCGTGATTGGTGGTCCTCATGGCGATACCGGTCTCACCGGCCGCAAGATTATTGTTGACACCTATGGTGGCCGCGGTGCTCACGGTGGTGGTGCATTCTCGGGCAAAGACCCTTCGAAGGTTGACCGTTCGGCTGCTTATGCCGCTCGTCACATTGCCAAGAACCTTGTTGCAGCAGGCGTTGCAGACCAGATTCTGGTGCAGGTAGCTTACGCTATCGGTGTGGCTAAGCCAGTGAGCCTCTGCGTGAACACTTATGGCACTGCTAAGGTGCAGATGACCGATGCTGAGATTTCGGCTAAGGTAAATGAGGTGTTCGATATGACTCCATACGCTATCGAGAAGCGCCTCAAGCTCCGCAACCCAATCTATGCTGAGACTGCAGCTTATGGTCACTTCGGCCGTCCATGTGAGGTGAAGGTGAAGACCTTCCAGAACCGCTACATGCCAGAGCCAATCCAAAAGGAGGTTGAACTCTTCACCTGGGAGAAGCTCGATTATGTTGATCAGGTGAAAGCCGCTTTCGGTCTCTAAGAAACCGAGAAAAATCTTTTCATACAAAAATAGCAAAATGGCAGCATTTCCTCAAGATTTGCTGCCATTTTGCTATTTACCATTTTTCGCTCATCCTCCGAGATGACTCCGAGATGCCTACGAGTTGAGTACGAGTTTCCTCTATGAACAGTTTGCTACCAATTTCATGTTTCTGCCGAGCAAAATTTTTTTTCCTCGCGAGGTTTCAAAAATTGGCTCCCGAAACAGGCTTCTATTAAGACCGGCTTCGATCATCTATTAAGACCGACGCC
>JAUNCV010000210.1 GCA_030526445.1 Bacteroidales bacterium
TCGCGCAAGTATTCGATCATTGTGACCATCTGCTTCGTGATAGCCATCCCGCTCTGCTGGCTCATCATCGACAGTTACTTCTCCACCTTCGCCTACCACATGCCTATCCACTGGTGGGTATTTGCCCTTGCCTTTGTTGCGGTACTTGTCATCACCATCCTGATTGTGGTGATCCGAAGCTGGACTACTGCCTCGAGCAACCCTTCGGATTCGATCAAGACTGAATAAATGAACAAAAGTGAATAAAATAGGTAATAATTATTAGTTTTTTGGGCAGACATGCATGTTTGCCCAAAATTTGTTTTATCTTTGCACCTGTAAATTATACTGATATGAAGCGAGGAAAAATCTTAGTTGTCGATGATAATCAGGGCATCCGAAGTGCTTTGAAGATTCTTCTTACCCCAGAGTTTGCTGAGATCGAAACGATTGCTTCGCCCAAGACCCTTGTGCAGACCATGGAGCGCATGATGCCGCAGGTGGTGCTGCTCGATATGAATTTCAATACCGATATCAACACGGGCAACGAGGGCCTCTTCTGGACTTCGGAGCTGAAGAAGATGTTTCCCGATACCCAGATTGTGCTCTTTACTGCCTATGCCGATATTGCCTTGGCCGTTGAGGGAATGAAACGTGGTGCCTTCGACTTTATTGTGAAGCCCTGGGACAATGAGAAACTTCTCGCCACTTTGCATGCGGCCTATGAGGCAACACCCAAAGCCGCCCGCAAACAAACGGCTGTTACGGCACCGGTGCCAACCGATATGTTCTGGGGCGATTCGGCTGCTATGACACAGATACAGCGCGCTTTGCAAAAAATTGCTCCTACCGATGCCACTGTTCTCATCACGGGCGAAAACGGCACGGGTAAGGATGTATTGGCGCGCGAGATTCATGCCCACAGCCTCCGCAAGCAGAAACCCATGGTGTGTGTCGATGCCGGAGCCATTCCCGAAAGTCTTTTCGAGGGCGAACTCTTCGGTCATGTGAAGGGTGCTTTTACCGATGCGCATAGTGACCACATGGGCAAGTTCGAGCAGGCCAATGGCGGCACGCTCTTCCTCGACGAGATTGGTAATATCCCGCTCCATTTGCAGGCCAAACTGTTGCGCGTGCTGCAAAACCGAACCGTGACACGTGTGGGTTCTGAAAAGCAGATTCCTATCGATATCCGTCTTATCTGCGCCACCAATATCGACCTCGAGAAGCGTGTCAATGAGGGCCTTTTCCGCGAAGATCTCTACTATCGCATCAACACCATGCACCTGCATTTGCCTTCGTTGCGCGATCGTGCTAACGATATTCTTCCTTTGGCCGAACGCTTCATGCTTCGTTATGCCGAAAAATATCGTCGTCCTGTGTCTGAGATTTCTCCCGAGGCGGCTCAGCTATTGCGTCAGCATGTGTGGAATGGTAATATTCGCGAGCTGCAGAATGTTATCGAAAAAGCTGTGATTCTCTCTGAGGGTCAGCAACTCAGGGCTGCCGATTTGTCGCTTCACAATGCGGGTAAGACAACGGTGGCCGAAGCGCCGGCTCAGACACTTGTGGCGGCCGAAGAGCAGACCATTCGCTCAACCATGGCCCGATGCAATGGCAACCTCAGTATGGTGGCCAAAGAGTTGGGCATCAGTCGCCCTACGCTCTATAGCAAACTCAAGAAATATGGTATTTAGTTAAAAGTTTATAGTTATCGAACTCATCTTCATCATAATAGGAGCATTGATCGTGTTGGCAGTCGTTGTGATTGTCACAGCCTATCATGTGCGTGAGAGCGACCGCAAGAAACTTGAATACATGCTCGATGCCTTTGAAGATGGTGAGTCAAATTTCCGCTTTCAGGATAATACCCGTTTCAACCGAACGCTCAATCGCATCAAGTGGCTGGCCGAACGTCGGCGTCAGCAGCAGGAACAGGAGTCGTGGACGAAGCTGATTCGTGTCCTTACGCACGAGATTATGAACACCGTGAGCCCTATTGCATCGCTCAGTGAGGCGCTTAGCCGAAGTGCCGGCAATCCAGAGGCCGAGATGGATGTCAAGGCGGGACTGGAGACCATCTCTCAGTCGTCGAAAGATTTGATTCGCTTCGTGCAGTCCTATCGTGAGCTGGCGGGTGTAGCCAAACCGGTGCTCAAGGCATTGATGCTCGATGACCTCGTTCATCAGGTGCTCGAACTCACCCGCGAACAATGTTCGGCCGCTGGCGTTGAGTGCACCTATCGCCCCAAGTCTGATGATATTCTGATCTATGCCGATGAGTCGCAGATTTCGCGCATCCTCATCAATCTCATCAAGAATGCTATACAGGCCGAAGCGCATCACATTCGCATCACGGCCGAAATCGATGCTGAGGAGCAGACACATATTCATGTCTCCAACGATGGTTTGCCTATTACCCCCGAGAGTCAGGAGCAGATTTTCATTCCGTTCTTCACTACGAAGCAAGAGGGTTCGGGCATTGGTCTCAGCCTCTCGCGTCAGATAATGCGAGCCCACAACGGCACTCTCGATCTCACCCGTAGCGATGCCGTTTGCACTGAGTTTACACTTGTTTTCAAGTAGTAGCAAAATGTCACCGAACATGTCCCGAAATCATCCCGATCCATTCCCGATACTTTCCCGAAGGATTGGCGAAGAAACCCAACAAGAAAAACGACAGCAGGTTCTCGAAGACTCGCTGTCGTTTTGTTATTATTTTGCCTT
>JAUNCV010000211.1 GCA_030526445.1 Bacteroidales bacterium
GGTGTGGAGCTGCTCCTGAAGAGTAACTGTAATGGTATAGGAAGTGACAATGCCCCCACGGTATCCTTCTCAATGTCTCTGAGCATCTCTTCCGAGATCTTGCTCAGGCGGGCCTCAGTGTATCGCATAGCAGCCGGACTGTCACCGTCCACCGAACCGAAGTTACCCTGACCATCCACCTGCAGGTATCGCAGGTTCCAAGGCTGAGCCATACGGGCAAGGGCGCCATATACTGAGCTGTCGCCATGAGGGTGATACTTACCAAGCACCTCGCCCACAATACGAGCGCACTTTTTGGTTGGCTTGTCATAAGTATTGCCAATCTGCTCCATACCATAAAGCACACGACGGTGCACAGGCTTGAAGCCGTCGCGCACATCGGGCAAGGCACGAGCCACAATGACCGACATTGAGTAGTCAATATACGACTTACGCATCTCCTGTTCAATATTCACATGAATGATGCGGTCGTTCTTCTGATTGTTTTCTTCCATTGAAAGTTTTTATGTTGTTTTATTTCGTTTTTTCGTGTGCGTAAGCACTTTCGTAGCCGAAGGCTATTCGTACCTATTATGCGCGCAAATATACGCATTATGCGCGTACGAACCAAACAAAAACGCCACAATTTGCATTTTAAGGCCCATTTTAGCGACTTTGCCTCCATTTTCGGGCCCCTGTCGACACAAAACGCTCCGCAAGATGCAGAGCGTTTATGTGGTTTTATTTGTATCTGATACGTTGACCGATTCTGAGGGTCGAAGTCTGTCTGATGCCGTTGAGTCTGCAGAGTCGGCTCACGCTGGTTCTGTATTTGCGCGCAATGCCGCCAAGCGTGTCACCCTTTCGCACCTTGTGGTAGGCGGCTGCCGCTTGTGTGCCGCCCATTCTCTCCACCTCCTTCTTCACCTGCTGGTGCTTGAAGGCATAGATCTGATTTTTGGGTTCGAAGGTCTCAAAGTTGATTATGTCGGCCGGATTGATGGCAATGCCTGCTACTCTGAATTCCAGATGCAGGTGAGGTCCGGTGCTTCGTCCGGTGTTTCCGCCCAGGGCGATGGGCTGTCCTGCCTTCACCTCTTGGTCTTTATCTACAAGGAACTTCGAGAGGTGTCCATACACGGTCTCGAAACCGTTCTTGTGTCGCACCACCAGATAGTATCCATAACCCTTTCTGATGCCCTCCAGCTTCTTGATACGCACTTTACCATCGAAGGCCGAACGTATCGTGTCGCCCACAAACACCTTCAGGTCCACTCCCTTGTGCATGCGTCGTCCGCGCCATCCATAAGGGCTCGTCACACGTCCCATGGTGGGTGGCACCCAACCCTTCATGCTGATCGAAAGTGTATCGGGAATCTTCCAGGTGTTCTTGCCTCGGGTTGGGTCAACGTGCTCATCGTCCCAATCGGCAAAAATACCACTGTTGTCGGCAAACGGATCGTCATCCTCCTCAAGCGTCAGCTCATTGGTAAGCGAGTCCATGAAGGCACAGAATTCGAGCGCACTTTCTTGCTCAATCTGCAGGCGCGAGTGCACAGAGTTGTGCAACTTCGGCACCACTATATCTGCCTTTGTTTGTGAAAAGATGAGGCCCGAAACAAGGGCCAAAAGCAAAGTTTTGAGATATGTTTTATGCATTATAGTCGAAAATTTGCGCAAAAATACAACTTTTTGCTGACATTTCCAAACATTTACTGATAAATTTCCTATATTTGCGGCAACATTTATACTATAGTCACATAAATTAACATCTGTTCAAATATGAAAGAATTCAATTACACCACCTCGGGTACTTGTTCCAAGATGATCCACATCGCTCTCAACGACGATGACACCATTCGCAACATTTACTTCATTGGCGGCTGCAACGGCAACCTCAAGGGCATTGCCGAATTGGCCAAGGGTCAGAAGCCCGAAGCCATCATCGCTCGCCTCAAGGGCATCAGTTGCGGTGGTCGTCCTACCTCTTGTCCCGATCAGCTCGCTTGCGCGCTCGAAGGCATCATCAAGGGCGAAATTCCACAGGAAGAAATTTAAAGTACGAATAAACCCCAGCGATTTTCTCGCTGGGGTTTACTATTTTCGTAGCCGTAGGCTTATTAATCTGGAATAGATACGTTCACGTTCATCCAACCTGGGATGTGGTAGCTACCCTTGATACCCTTCATGAAGAGCTGGCTCTTCTCTGGATACTGCTGCTTGCACTGAGCAATGCGGGTGTTGAAGTCTGCTGCACGTGAAGGATCTGCTGCCTTACCCTTAGCAAACTCGTCGGCAGCTGCAATGAATACAAGACGCTGCACTACACCATCCTCGTTAGGGAATACCATCTTGCCCGACTGCATATACATCTCACCGATATACATGTGGCTCTCAGCATTGGTCTTGTCAAGAGCAGCAGCCTGACGGCAGAGCTCACGAGCCTTCGAGTAGTTGTTCTTGAACTTGTAATATACATATCCCTGCATGCAGAGAATGTCGGCCTTATCCTCAGGCTGTACGGCAAAACCAAGTGACTCGTCAAGATACTTAACGGCATTGTCCCAGTCCTTGTTGCGGATAGCGAGGTCTGACATACCCTTAGCCGACTCCTGAGTTGGAGCGAGCTTGTATGAGTACTCTGAAACCTTGAAGTAGAGGTCTGAGTCCTTACCGCCCTTGGTGCGACGCAGGAGCTTACCTACGTTGTTCAGGAAGGTAC
>JAUNCV010000212.1 GCA_030526445.1 Bacteroidales bacterium
TCATAGCAGACATTGAAGTATCGGTCATTGACCGGCTGGATGCTCACCACCATCTTGCGGTCATTGGTCGTGAAGATGTATTGTGTCTCCGGATTGGATGATACCAGGACGTACTGCTTGTGCAAGACTTGGAGGACTGCATCCATGCGTGAGGTTGGCTCAGTATCTATGACAGAATACAAGCCATTGTTGGTGGTGAAGGAATAGACCATGCCTTCGTCTGTGCCCGGCTTCGAGTATGAAAGCTGGACGCCAAACGAAATGGCTTGTTCATTCAGACTCATACCTGGCAGATTCCTTGCCATGAAAGCTTTGACATCTTCCTCTACTCCACCCTGCACATGGAACGGCTCGACCCATACTGCAACTGGTTGCTCAATCTCTGGAGCCAAGATGTTGTCATCATCAGAGCAAGAGGTCATCACAAACAAAGATGCCAACAAAAGAGAAAATACTCTCATCAGATTCATGCGTTTCATTGCGAATAGTATTTTGTGCGAAGGCACGAGCCCCTCGTCGCGCCCTCGCTGGTTAATGATTATTCGAACACAAATGGGTGAATGTAGAAATAGGATTCACCATTCTCGTATTCATACTCGTTAATAAACTCGACCATCTGCTCCTGGGTGCGTCCCTCCTGCTCGATTCCGGTCTTGGACGTCCATTCCTTGATAGCGTCCTCGATGGTCGCATAGACGTCCTCACAAGCCTCTTCAAACGGCTCGCCATACGCGGTCACGCAGCACTCCTCCGGAAAGAACAGACCTTGCGGGTCATGGACACAATAGATGTCGCAGCCGCATTCCATTTCGCGGTATGCCACCTCGCATTCATCCTTGAAGACATCCTTGTTGATGACCTCGAAGAGTTCCGATCGAGTCCAGGCGGTCTCGGTGCAAATGGTCAGCACTTCGTTGCCATTGACCTCCTCAGTCTCCAACTCTGCATAATAGACCTTACCTCGGCATGAGATATGCTTTGTCTGACAGTCGATGCCATAATGCTCGGCAATGTCAGAAAGCCATACGTTCTTACTGTTCGCCTCCATGTGGGTGAGGGTGTTCCAAAGGTCTTGGACGTGCTCATGACGTCCATAGACCTTAAGTTCGGTGTTGCAAATGTTTGCCATACTCTATTGATTAGTTAAAGATTATTCTTGTCGCACCATTCAGCCAACATATCATTGACCTCGCTCTCCGGATTCTTCATCGTCTTGCCCATGTTGGATGTGTTCCATCCCATGGCTGATGCAACTGACTGAAACTTGTCGTCCTCCTGGGTCGAAAGATGCTCCTTCCATTGGGCGAATATCTGCTTGTATTCTGCGAGCTTTGCCATCGATCCTTCTGTCAGCAGATAAATGCTGGTGCTTCCTCCCTGACCATCATTCTTGCACCCGAAGATGCAAAGGTTGTCGCCATACTGGAGGTGTAGAGTTGCATTGAATGCCAAGGTCTCTTCGCTCAATCTCGGATAAAACTCAATATCGACGAGTTGGGCAACCATCACCCCTGTTGCCAGGGATGAAAGTTGGTAGGTTCTGCGCTCGCTCTTGCAAGCGGCTTGGTTTCTTCTTCTCATAGTTCAAAAGATTAAATTACCACTCGGTGTAATAACTCTGGTCATTGTCCTCGCACTCGGCTGTCCACTCTTCATCGGTGTACTCGGAATGCAAGCAATCTCGGCTACAGTAGTAAGCGACGCCCATGTCCAGGCAATAGCCTTCGCGCATCAACTTGCCACACTCGGAGCATCGACGGCAGGTACGGTCTGTCTCCCACCAATAGTCCACGAAGGACTCGGCAATCACGTCCTCGCTGGTGTTGACTTTCATCTTCCTCCCTCGCGACTCGGCATTATCCAAACAAGTTTGGCTACTGCTCTCGCTGCTCTGTCGGTTCTCGTCCCACTTGTCGAGATAGAAGGTTGCGAACTTGGTCAACTCCTCCTCTGTGAAGAGTTCCTTGTCTGTGCCGCTCACCGCCTGGGTCAGTCGGCTCAAAATTGAATCAATCGTTGTCATAATCATTTCTTGTTCTTTTTCTTATTCTTGTGCTTATTGACCGCTGCCTGTACCTGACGGTCTCTCTTTCTCATGTTCACGTCATTGATAATCCTTTCTGCGTTCTCCTGCAGTTCATAGACTGACATTCTCTTGTTACTTCTTATCCATTCGAGAAGTTCAGAGGTCTTAAAAAACACACGGTTATAAGGCTTATAATAGGCTAAATCTCCATCGAGTGCCTTGCGTCTCAATGTGTTTATATTTACGCCAACATAAAGAGCCGCCTCGTTAATCGTCATGTACTCCTTCAGCATCCAACTTTGCTTCTCGAACATATCTGCCACGTAGGTGAGGTTATGATATAACTCCAACTTGCGCATCAGTCTTGTCAACTGGTCCAACTTGCGGATAATCTCCTTGACCTTGTTCTCTGTACGGACGAAATTCTGAATCTCGCCATACATTGCTACCATCTTGTCAAATTCCTTCTTTGTCATAGACTCAAAACTTTTTATTTCCCTTCTGTAGATTCCTTTCTACTTCTGGGATGGTTAAACAAATTTGTTGCTCCAAAAGGTGCTTTGGATCATCAGGTCAAGGCTATGTGGCCAAAGACGACCCGAAGGTGTGGAGATTTTGCCATCATACCCCTGGGCTTGGCCTTGACCAAATGAGACAAAACTCATACCTTTGCA
>JAUNCV010000020.1:0-3051 GCA_030526445.1 Bacteroidales bacterium
CTTGTAGGTATTCACTACACCGGCACCTCGGTTAACCCAGCTCGTTCTATCGGCCCAGCTCTCTTCGAGGGTGGTAAGGCACTTGAACAGCTTTGGGTATTCATTGTCGGCCCATTCGTAGGTGCTCTTGTTGCAGCAGGCATCTGGAAGATGATTGGTGGCGAAGAGAAGTAATCTATTGACTATTATTTCGTGAATACAAACGAATTTATTACAGACTTATTAAACGAACTAGAGGGCATTGCGAAGAGCGATGCCCTTAGTTTGAAAAGACAATATGAGGGGTATTACCGAGTTTTGGTAAATGCCCTAAATCAGGCAACCCGAGATCTTACGATAGAGTTTTCGGGTCCTTTTGCACGTCTTGATCATTTGTGTCGTCAATGCCGTTTTCGCGAATTACATCCGAAAGGCTATGCTGCCCTGCTTGCTTTTCGCGGTCGATGCACACATCTGAAACAATATAAAGACGATCAGCTATGTCGCTATGCCGCTAATGATCTCAAGGCTTTGTGCGATTTTTTAGCTGCCTTATATGGTGTGGTTATTCCTTGTTCTCTTGCGAGCTTACTGCCTGCAAATTACATTACAGAAGAGCGCTGTGAAAAGTTAGAACAGTGCCTTCGCGTTATGGTTGAAAATATAGATGAGCAAGGTATCTATGTTAATGACGAGCGGGGGAACTTATGGTTTTTACCTTGGCAATATAGTGTGTATCAGCGTTTTGTTGATTTGTGCTATATGAAGCGATGGTTGCATGCTTCGACTCAACTAAACCTCATTAATCCTTTTCGTGCCCAAGGCAATATAATTATGGCAGAACATGCCATATATGAGCCAGATTACCTGATTGATACTTCTGCCATAGCCGGATGTTTTAAGCCTTATGGTGTTTCTGCGTATGAGTTGTTGCTACGTCGCTTTTCACCCTTTACCCTAAGTGCTGCCACTTTGCTGGGAAACCTAGCAGGACAAATGCTTGACGAAGAGGTGCGTTTGGCCTATGAACATCCTGAGCCTATCAGTGAAAAAGAAGATGAAGTCTTTTATGATAAGACCAAAGAAGAGTTTTTGAAGCGCAATGCTTTACAACTGCTAACTTGTAGCGATCTCCAATTACCGGAACAGCGTCAGAAATTTGACCAAGAAGCAAGGCTTCAGCAAAGAAATCTACGTCGGATGGTGCGCTACACTTTTGCTCAGGATAAAACCATTGACTTGAGTCAAGTTGTGCTTGAACCCACATTTTATTGTGAGATGTTAGGTGTTCAAGGACGACTCGACCTTATGCAGCTTGATAAGCATGTTCTGATGGAACAAAAGTCAGGTAAAAGAGATGAATATCGCAAAACACATAGAGAAGAGCATTTTGTACAGATGTTGGTGTATCAGGCCATGCTCCATTATGCCTATGCGGATGTTTATGGCAGAAACATGCGTAACGATGACATTGCCAGCTATCTTCTCTATTCTAAATATGAAGATGGACTGCTGAAAGAGAGCCCAGCCCCTCAACTTTTGGCCGAAGCCTTGAAATTGCGTAATCAGTTGGCCTATCTTGACCTGTATATGAGTCGAGACAAATTGGGACGCAATTTATTAGAAGCACTTACTCCCGAACATTTTAATACACGTGCGGCTCATGGTCCTATATGGGACGTATATTGTAGACCTCGTATAGCTGAAGTGCTTGACACTTTGCATGGCGCTTCGGCATTAGAGAAAGACTACTTTTATCGTATGCTGCGTTTTGTGGCTCGTGAGCAGGTGCTTGGCAAAATGGGAAATAGTCGCAAAGAGGCGAGTGGATTTGCAGCCTTGTGGAATTGCATAGCCTCAGAAAAAAAAGAAGCCGGCAATCTGCTTGACTCTCTTGTGATTACTAATATTTCTGATAATGGCGAAGAGATAACTCTGTTAATTAGTAATGACGAGAATGATGTGCTTCCCAATTTCCGAGAGGGCGATATCGTTGTGCTTTATTCCTATAGAAGAAATCAGGATCCCGATGCTCGTCGAGATTTGCTGTTGCGTGCTCGAGTGAAGCATTTGTTGCCTCATGAACTTGTTGTAAGGTTAAATGCGCCACAACACAACCGCAAACTTTTTAGGTTAGATAATCACGATCTGCTATGGGCTATGGAACATGATTATATGGAGGCTTCTAATTCGGCGTTATATCGTGGTCTTTTTGCTTTTTTACAAGCTCCTAAGGATAGAAGAGATTTGTTGCTGGGCATGCGAATGCCACGAAGAGACGAAAAAATCGGGCTTCGTTGCGATTATGGACCATTTAATAGTCTTGTTCTCAAAGCTCGTCAGGCTCAAGATTATTTTCTGCTTGTAGGACCTCCTGGTACAGGAAAGACATCGATGGGACTTGTCAATATTCTTAATGAACATTTGCAAGACGATAATGTTTCTGTGCTCTTATTAAGCTACACAAATCGTGCTGTGGATGAGATTATATCCAAGTTAGAGGAACAGGAAATTGGCTATCTGCATATCGGACATAGTGATGAAGATTTGTGTGCAGAAGAACTTGCTTACAGATTAGCCAATAGCAGGGTTATTGTTGGAACCACTACGGCTATAACAGGTCAGTCTCAGCTTTTCGATTTGCGTCATTTCGATCTTTGTATAATAGACGAAGCTTCTCAGATTCTTGAACCTCATTTACTTGCCATTCTTTCAGCTAAAAATCCAGACGGACGCGAGGCTGTGAAGAAATTTGTCATGATAGGAGATCATAAACAGCTTCCTGCGGTAGTTCAGCAGAGTGTAGAGGAATCGGCCGTAGAGGAACTCTCGTTACGTGCTATTGGCCTTTTGAATTGCAGACAATCACTTTTCGAGCGTCTGATACGTAATCTTGACCCCGCATTTTGCCATACATTATCGTCTCAAGGTCGTATGCATAATGAAGTGGCTGCCTTTGCCAACCAACACTTTTATGGTTCATTGCTTACCGAAGTGCCTTTGGAACATCAACTTCGTCCTATACCTTATAGAATAACACAATCGCACGGAGATTCTCTATTACGCTTGCTT
>JAUNCV010000020.1:3063-8973 GCA_030526445.1 Bacteroidales bacterium
CGCGTAAGTTTTTTGCCTGTAGAAAAAGAAATGCAGAGTTCTACATCTGACAAAACAAATCTACAAGAGGCTCAGTTGATAGCTGCCTTAGTTGAAGCCACTTATCGACTGTATAAAGAGAATCAACTTGATTTCAATTCCCAAAAGAGCATTGGTGTCATTGTGCCATACAGACATCAGATCAGCACAATTAGGCAATGCTTGCAGCGTTATAACAATGAGTCATTGATGGAAATTGCGATTGATACTGTGGAGCGTTTTCAAGGCTCACAACGAGATGTTATCGTGTATGGCTTCACGGTTTCGAAACCTTATCAGCTTGACTTCTTGACTAACAATGTTTATGAGGATGAGACCGGACAAATGATAGATAGGAAACTCAATGTGGCCTTGACCCGAGCCAGAGAGCTGCTTGTTATTGTGGGTAGCAAAAAAATTATGGAACGCAATGAACTGTTCTCTCAACTGCTAAAGTATGAGGTGAGGTTATAGTTTTTTTGATAAAAAATTAAAAAAACAGTTAATCTTTGTCACAAAGTTTGTCCAGGTTGCGTATTGTTAGTAGATTTGCAACATTAAAAGAAAGAAATTATGAAAAAGTTTCAACAGATATTGATGGCTTTTGCCGCAATGATTATTGGTTTTAGTTCGTGTGGCGATGATGATGTCGATCAAGCCATGGTGCTCTCTGGAGAGTGGGAAGGTGACTTTGGAATGAGCTACTGTATAGACTGGCATGGAGAAGAGATTTGGTTTGATGCCGATTATTCGGTACTCACTTTTATTCCAGCCTATGACTTGGCTACTCATGGCACCGGATATGAGATGGACTACTATATGTATGGTCCATATGAGAGCGAATTTTTTAAGTTCCGTTGGAAAGTTGACGGTGGAGAGGTTATTATAAAGTATTATGACCCTAGCTTAAATGATCTCTACATAAACAACTACTATATGGACAATGACTACTTCGGTGGTCGATTTCAAGAATCTGGTATGAAGTTCAAGCTTTTCAAGCGTAAGGACTTTTATGACTGGACCCCATGGCTTGAGAAAGACCATAGCTATAAGTACAGAAATGACTGGACTCGCAGTCGTACTGTACAAGAGAATGATGAGGACGACCTTGTTATTAAGTATAGAGGCTTGCGTAAAAAGTAAGTTTTAAAAGCTGGCAACCTTGTGTGGGTTTCGACCACAAAGCAGAATTTGCATTCACAAGGTTGTCGGCTTTATTCTATTCTGAATAATCGCACCTATCTTTGCGCCATCAATAAAAACAACATACACAAACAACAATACAAACCTCTACACATTATATTTATGATAGATTTGAAAGGAATACACAAAACCTACCAAAGCGCTACTCCGCTACATGTGCTCAAGGGCATTGACCTCCATATTGACGAGGGTGAGCTGGTGAGCATCATGGGCGCTTCTGGTTCGGGAAAATCAACCTTGCTCAACATCCTAGGCATTTTGGACGATTACGACGAGGGTAGCTACACGTTAGCAGGAACTCCTATCCGCCACCTGAGTGAAACGCGAGCTGCTGAGCTTCGAAACTGTCTCATCGGCTTCGTGTTTCAAAGTTTTAACCTCATTGGCTTCAAGACAGCGCTTGAGAATGTTGCACTACCGCTTTATTATCAAGGTGTTGGACGAAGAAAGAGAAATGAAATGGCCTTAGAATATTTGGATATGATGGGGCTCAAGGACTGGCACGATCATTATCCCAACGAGATGAGCGGCGGACAGAAACAGCGTGTGGCCATTGCTCGCGCCTTGATAGCCAATCCAAAGATTATTCTTGCCGACGAACCTACTGGTGCCCTCGACAGCAAAACCACCATTGAGGTAATGGAACTGCTCAAGCGCGTGAACCGCGAGCAGGGCAAGACTATAATCATAGTGACACATGAACAGGATATTGCTCAGGCTACCGATCGCCTGATTCATATCAAAGATGGACTAATAGATAGCGACACATGTTTATCGATACCTTAGGCGAGGTTTATACCTCAATGAGCCGCAATAAACTACGCATCTGCCTTACGGGCTTCAGTATTGCATGGGGCATCTTTATGCTCATCGTATTGCTAGGCTCGGGCAATGGCTTGATGCATGGGATGAACGACAACTTTGCCTCGATAATGGACTCGAAGGTCTCAATTCACCCAGGTTGGACATCAAAGAGCGAAGGCGGAATGACCGAATGGCGTCGCGTGGAACTCGATATGAACGATGCGGAGTATTTGCATCGAAGATTTCCCGATCTTGTCAAGAAAGTGATTCCCGAAGTGCAGCAAAGTGTTACAATCAATGTAGCTCAGAACTATACCACTACAGAATTTCAAGGCTCTTTCCCAGAGCATATAGACCAAGGAAATTATACAGTTCTCACGGGACGTGCCATTAATGACAACGACATCCGTGAGCGACGCAAGGTAATCATGCTAGGGACGGAAACAGTAAAAAAACTTTTCCCTGATGGAGAGGATTGTTTAGGAAAATGGGTGACAGCACAAGGGCTTTCGTTTAAGGTTATTGGCACTTACAAGCGAAAGACGGCAGTGCGTAATATGCCTACCATCATGCCTTTCACCACTTGTGCTACCATCTACAAGCCTGACCTCAAACTTTCGCGTATAGAACTCACCACGCAGAATTTGCATACGGTAGAGGAGAATGAAGCGTTCGATAAGGCGCTTCGCGAGGTGTTTGCCCGAAGGAAACATTTTTCCGATACAGATGAGCAGGCTGTATGGATAAGTAATTCGTACGAGGAATACCTGCAGATGCAGAAGGTGTTTGGCGGGCTACAGTATTTTATCTGGATTATTGGTATTGCAACTCTGATAGCGGGTGTGATGGGTATTTCAAACATCATGCTCATAACGGTTCGCGAGCGTACTCATGAATTTGGTATTCGCAAAGCCATTGGTGCCAAACCAAGAGAAATTATTCGTCTCGTATTACTCGAAAGCATAGCTATTACTTTGGTATTCGGATACATAGGGATGTTTGTGGGTATTGGTTTGACTCAATTGCTCAATACTGTGCTACAGAGCATGAGCGATAGTGGTAGTGAGCTTGGCATGGCCTTCAAAGACCCTACGGTCGATCTTTCCATCATTCTCATGGCTACGGCTATCATGGTCTTGGGCGGAGTCATAGCAGGCTACGTTCCTGCCAAGCGAGCTGTGAGCATCAAACCGGTTGAGGCATTGGCCGAACAGTAAAAAAGAGAAGTATTATGTTTGAATTTTGGTTAGAAGTTAAACAAACCATCACGCGCAATAAGTGGCGATCCATCATGACAGCCTTTGGCGTCTTTTGGGGGTTGCTCATGCTTATGATCCTTGTGGGCATAGGCAATGGCGTGAACGATGGCATCATGGGCGCGCTTACTACGGTTCCCTCTAATAGCCTTATCTATGGCGGTAGCATGACTACTATGCCTTACAAAGGCTTTGGTCGAGACCGATTTGTGCAGCTTGATAATGAGGACGTAGGTATTCTCGAAACACGCTTGGAAGACTACATAAGTTTCGTGACTCCTGTTAATCAGGCAGGTTCGATGGCGGCTTCGCATGGCGAACATTCTTACAAGGGTGCCACGGTTATCGGTTCGAATGCCAACTATCTCAAGACCTTCCCGCAGAAAATGCTCTTCGGACGAAACCTGAACGAGATAGACATTCGCGAGCGCCGAAAGAATTGCGTAATTGGCAATAAGGTGTACAAGGCGCTCTTCCCCAAAGGCGAGAATCCTTGTGGCGAATTGGTGCAGGTGAATGGTATATATTATACTGTTGTAGGCGTTTTTGAAGCCCTTTCGTCGGCAGTTCAAATTATGGGTGACGACAATGAAACCTTCTTGCTTCCTATTACTACCGAACAGTTATGTTATAATCAGGGTAACAGCATAGCTATGATTTTCGTCACATTTAAGGACGAGTATGATGCCAGTAAGATGAAGGATATGGTTTTCAACGTGCATCGTCCGCGTCACTATGTTCACCCTGACGATAAGAATGCTTTCTGGGCGTTCGATTTAGCCGAGATCATCAATATGTTCCGCTATCTTTTCCTCGGTATCGAGGTGCTCCTTTGGATTGTTGGATGCGGAAGCCTACTGGCTGGATTGGTCGGTATTTCGAACATCATGCTCGTGACCGTCAAGGAACGAACACAGGAGATTGGTATACGAAGAGCGCTTGGTGCGAAACCTCGCACCATTCTCACGCAGATTTTGGCAGAAAGCCTTGTGCTGACTACAGCCGCCGGCATGGTGGGACTGATGCTTGGAACCTGGATTCTGCAGATTATCAGTATGGTCAATGGCGGTAACATCAATAGTGAAGATAATGAAATTACCATTGATCCGAGTCTTGACTTCGACTTAGCTATTACAGCTCTGATTGTGATTTTGATAGGTGGCCTTTTGGCCGGCTGGATGCCTGCCAATCGAGCTATGAAGATCAAGGCAATCGATGCTTTGAGGGATGAGTAATAAAAACAAAAAACATGCAAGCTTGCTTGCAAAAACAACATAATAACGTTTTATGAAAAAGTATTTTAAAATTGCTGGTTGGGTAGCTGCCCTGATGTTTGTGGGCTATACATTTTATATGCTTTGGGCGCAGTCGCAGCCTAAACAGGTGGTTTACGAATTGCTTACTCCGCAATCTCGTGACATTGTTAAGACCTCTGTGGCCAGTGGTAAGGTTGAGCCAAGAGATGAAGTCAATGTTAAACCTCAAATTCAGGGTATCGTTACAGAACTTTATGTAGAGGCCGGAGATAAGGTGAAGATTGGTGATCCTGTGGCCAAGGTTTCGGTTATCCCAGATATGGCACAACTTACCAATGCACAGAGTAATGTTCGTACCTCGCAGCTTACTCTTGAAGAGACGGAACGTGAAGCTGCTCGTGTAGCGAATCTTTATGCCAAAGGTATTGTTTCAAAAGAGGAGTTCGAGCAGAGCCAGAATAACTTGCATAAGGTTCAAGAGCAGGCACTTGCGGCACAAGATGCTCTCGATATTGTAACTGAAGGCATGAGCAAGCGTGCTGGCAAAATTAACACAACTATAGTGAAGAGTACTATAACAGGAACCGTGCTCAATGTGCCGGTTAAGATTGGTACATCGGTTGTGAACAGCAATTCGTTTAACGATGGTACCACTATCTGTACTGTTGCAGATATGAATAAAATCATTTTCCGAGGTAATATAGATGAGACCGAGGTAGGACGTCTTCGTACAGGAATGCCTATCAAACTCAGTGTAGGTGCTATTCAAGGTGTGAGTATTCCTGCCACTCTTGAGTACATTTCACCTAAAGGTAGTGAGAATAATGGTGCTGTTCTTTTCGAAATTAAAGCTGCAGCACAGATTCCTGACAGTATAGAGATTCGTGCGGGATATAGTGCGAATGCAACCATTGAATTTGCTCGCCGCAGTCAAGTCCTTTCTGTTGAAGAGAGTGCAATTCAGTTCAAGGGAGACTCGACATTCGTGTTCATACTTACCTCAAGTGAAGGAGTCATTCCTCAAACTTTTGAGAAGTGTGATGTGAAGGTCGGACTTAGTGATGGACTTTATATTGAGATAGAGAATGGAATAGACAACAACGTAAAACTTCGTGGCAATGAAAAGACAGAATAGACTATTGTCCATTGGACTAATTATGGCTGTTGTAACATCTGCGTCGGCCCAGCAGATGACTCTCAGAGAATGTATAGACTATGCCATTGGACATAATACACAAATTAAGCAGCAAGAGATATCTGCTCAGAACAGTGAGATAGCTCTCAACAATGCCAAGAACTATTATCTTCCCACAGTGAACGCAAATCTTGGACAAAGTTTTGGCTTCGGTCGCAGCTCGGGCCGAGATGGTAGC